>WHTA01000053.1 GCA_009379825.1 Streptosporangiales bacterium | reverse complement strand
GTACCTCAGTGTCGCCACGACGGAGCAACGCACCGAGCAGGCGGTGCGTGAGCACGAGGAGATCCTCACCGCGTTGCGTGCCGGTGACGTGGAGCAGGCCAAGGACGCCATGCGCCGACATCTCGCCGCGAGCGAGGAGTCTGCCGTACGCGCGCTGCAGTGACGCGGCGGCGTCAGTCGCCGAGAGCGCTTTCGACCAGGCCGCGCAGCTCGTCGTCGGAGATGTCGTCGGCGTCGGCCGGTCGCAGCCGGATGGTCCCTTTGCCGCTCGAGAGCTGCGGATGGCGGTCGGTGAAGCCGCCGTCGCGCTCCTGGTCCCAGCCGTAGATCGAAACTCCGTGCTTCCACACCCCGACGTGCAACCGCCGCCGCCCGACCCGGTAGGTGGGCAACTGGTACGACAGCCCCAACGCGGCGTCCGGGTACGCCCGTACGACCAGCCGGTGGATGCGGTCGAACAGCGGCCGGTGCTGCGCAGCGATGGCGTCGACGTAGGCACGCGCGGCGGTGTCCGTCGCCGCATCGAAGAACCGTACGAGCACCGGGGCGAGCGCCTTCGGGTCGACCAAGTGGGTCTGGCCGTCGAGCACCTCTCGCTGCGCGCGCGGGACGGCGGCAGCAATGGCGTCCGCGGCCAGGTCGAAGAAGTCACCGCCGCCGCTCACGAACGACTCCGGGCTCGCGCCGCCGGTCGCCACCAGCGTCGGCCTGGTGATGGTCGCCAGCCGGTCGACCGGTGGGCGGCTGTCGCCCAGGCACGCCGCGTCGTAGGCGAGCGTGTGCGCGATCGCCTCCAGGCCCGGCCAGATCGTCGACTGCCGCGCTCCCGCGACCATGTCGTCGGACGCGCCTACCAGCCGCATGAACAGCTCAGCCGCGTCACCGCGCCGATCGTCGGCGAGCAACGCGGTGAGCCGCTCGACGTACTCCTGCTGCTGTCGTGGCCCGTCGTCGGCCATGTTGTACGGCACCTCGTACACCGCGAGCCGGTCGACGGCAGTGCCGGCGGCCGTCGCCGTCAGCGCGAGTGCGCCACCGGAGGAGAGGCCGTACAGGTGCGCCAGTCCGCCGGCCTCGGCGACCAGCGCATCGATGTCCTCGACCTCGCGTTCCACGGCGTACGGCAGGGTGTCGCCGCTGTCGCCCCGGCCGCGCCTGTCGTAGTTGTAGACGGTGAAGTGCGCTGCCAGCTCGGTGGCCAGGGGCGCGTTCTTCGAGCGGTCGTTGAACGCGCCACCGACCAGGACCACGGCCGGTCCGCTGCCGAGCCGGTCGTACGCGATCGGCGTGCCGTCCTTCGACGTGACCGTGTGCATCGGATGCCTCCTCACGGCAAAGCTACCGGTGGCCACCGACCCGGCGCTGGACCTCCTCGGCCGTCTCGACGACGTGGGCGGCGAGCTGTTGCTCTGCGACCGGCGGCACCTCGTCGGCCGGGTACGTGACCGCGACGCTGGCGAGTGGGTGACCCGTGTGGTCGCGCACGACGGCGGCGGCCGAGCTGAACCCCTCCGTCACCTCGCCGTCCTCGGTCGCGTAGCCACGGCGGCGTACGTCGACGAGGAGGTTCCGCAGCGCGGTCGGCGAGCGTGGGCCGAGCCCGCGGCGGGTGGTGAACGCCGAGACGTCGGGGAAGAGTGCACGTACCTGTTCCGCGGGCAGCGCAGCGAGGATCGCCCGGCCACTGGCGGTGAGGTGCGCAGGTAGCCGCACACCGACGTCGGTGACCAACGGCGGTCGCCCGAGCGCCCGCTCCTCGATGACGTAGATGACCTCCCGGCCGTGCAGCACGACGAGGTGTGCGTTGTGCCCGGCGCGGTCCACGAGCGCAACGAGCGGCATCCGGGCGAGCCGCTGCAGTGGCGCCTGCCTGGTGTAACCGGTGCCGAGCTCGTACGCACCGACGCCGAGCGCGTACCGCTTCTCGTCGGCGAGGTGGGTGACGAACCCTTCGGCGACCAGGGTGGCGAGCAGGTGGTACGTCGTCGAGCGGGGCAGCCGCAGGTCGCGCGCGATGGCCGCGGCAGGGACGGGTGCCGCCTGCCTCGCCAGGTACCGGAGGATGGTGAGCACCTGACTCGCCGCAGGAACCGGTGGCACGACGTTTCCTCGCCGGTCAGCCGAGCACGGCGCGGGCCAGCTCGTCGTCGGTCACCAGCGTCGACACGTAGCCCGCACGTACGGCACCCACCGTCGCCTCCGCGCGGTACGAGCCGTAGCTGGTCACGATGCGCTGCGGCACCCCGCGCAGCTGCTCGCCGGTGATCCCGACGACGCGCTCCTCCAGCGACGTGACGACGGTGTTCCCTTCCGCGTCGAAGAGCCGGCCGCAGACCTCGCCGCAGGCACCCTGGTCGCGTGCGGCGCGGCGCAGGTCGTCCTCCACCTCGTCGTAGATGGTGGACGCGGACGGCCGCCACGCGCCGACGGAGGTGACGGTCAGGTCGAGCTGCTCGACCATCTCCAGCGCCGCGGCGATCTGCGGCTGCTTGCGCAGCCCGGCCGCCGTACCCGCATCGTCGACGACGAACGGCGCGTAGACGGGGTGCGCCGTCCCGCCTGCGACTGTCGCGATCCGGCGCACCAGCTCCACCGAGCCCTGGTGCTCGGGTGGCAGGTGCAGGGCGCCGCCCAGCTGCACCACCGTGCAGGGCTGCAGCTTGCGCAGCTGGCCGGCCATGTACTCGATCGCGCGGCTCCACGCGACGCCGACGACGTCGCCCTCGTGGATCAGGTCGCCGAGCACGTCGCCGAGCGTGGAGCCGATGTGCCGCAGCGACGACGCGTGCGAGTCGCGCTGTGCCTCGATGACGACGGCGCGGGGGAGTCCGAGCTCCGTCTGTAGTGCGGCGCTGAGCTCGCGGTCCACCCGTCCCGGTGAGGTGATCTCGATCCGCACGATGCCCCGCTGGCGGGCCTCGGTGAGCAGCCGCGCGACCTGGAACCTGCTCAGGCCGAGCTCCTTGGCGATGTGCACCTTGGACTGGTCGTCGAGGTAGTAGCGGCGGGCGATCGACGTCGCCAGGGCAGCTTCGTCCCAGTCGGCGATCGCCTTGCGTTCCGCGTCCGAGGCGCCGGGCGCCGGATCGTCCTGCTTGGCCAAGGACTCCTCCATGCTCCGCGCCGACCTGTTGACCACTCCGTGGACCACCAGTATGGTCGACCCCATATGTGAGCATGAAGCCCTCATTTGAGAGCCGCATTGGGGCGGTCATGGACACGAGCACGACAGCTGCGAACGTCTCGCCGCCCTCGCCACGGCGCGCGGTCACCGCGTCGTTCAGCGGCGCGTTCATCGAGTGGTACGACTTCTACCTGTTCGGCACGGCGGCAGCGCTGATCTTCCCGAAGCTCTTCTTCCCCCGAGTCGTCCCCGACGGCAGGGGCCATCGCGTCGTTCGGCGCGTTCGCGGCCGGCTTCCTGACGCGCCCGCTCGGCGCCATCGTCTTCGGGCACTTCGGCGACCGGATCGGGCGCCGGATGATGCTCATGCTGACCGTCTCCATCATGGGGTCCTGTACCTTCCTCATCGGTCTGCTGCCGACGTTCGACCGGCTCGGGACCTGGGCGGCGGTGCTGCTGGTCGGCCTGCGCATCGTGCAGGGGCTCGGTATCGGCGGCGAGTTCGGCGCGGGAGCCCTGGTGGCGCTGGAGAACGCGCCCCGTGGCCGCAGGGGCCTGATGGGCAGCCTGCACCAGGTGGGTACCCCGGCCGGCCTGCTGGCGTCCACCGGGGTGTTCGCCCTGATGCAGCTGCTGCCTGACGACGCCTTCGCCGCGTACGGCTGGCGCATCCCGTTCCTGCTCAGCGGCGGGTTCCTCGCCGTCGCGTTCTACATCAGGAAGAACCTGCCGGAGACCAGGGCGTTCCAGGTCGACCGCCAGGAGACCAGGAAGTTTCCGCTGCTCGCGCTGCTGCGCGAGCACCCGAAGAACATCGCGCTCGCCACCGGCGCACGGATGGCCGACGCGGTCACGTTCAACGTGATCAACGTGTTCGGGATCGCCTACGCGACCAAGCATCTCGGCCTGCCGAACGAGGTCATGCTCACCGGCTTCACGATCGCCGCCGCCGTCGAGATAGCCGCCATCCCCGTCATCGGCACCATCTCCGACCGGGTCGGCAGACGGCCGGTCTACCTGACCGGCATCGTCATCTGCGGCATCTTCGGGATCGCGTACTTCCCGTTGCTGGCAACGGGTTCGACGATCTTGGCCTGGCTGGCCATCGTGGTGATGCTCGCCTTCGGCACCGGATGCATGTTCGCGATCCAGGGCACGCTGTTCGCGGAGCTGTTCGGCACGAAGGTCCGCTACACCGGTGTCGGTGTCGCCTACCAGGCGTCCGCGCTGCTCGGCGGTGCGCCGACGCCGATCATCGCCACCGCGCTCGCGGCCTGGGCCGGCAACTCGTACTGGCCTGTCGTCGGCTATCTGGCGGCGCTGTGCCTGCTCAGCCTCGTCTGCATCGTCGTCGCGGGCGAGACGTACAAGAACAACCTCACCACGGAAGCGAAAGCCGGTGCAGCGAAGGAGTCACGTGCAGGATAGGCCGAACATCGTCTTCGTCATCACCGACCAGCAGCGGTTCGACACGATCGCCGCACTCGGGTACGAGCACGTCGACACCCCGAACCTGGACCGCCTCGTCGACGAGGGCACGACGTTCACCCACACCTACGTGACATCGCCGTCTTGCGCGCCGTCGAGAGCGAGCCTGTTCACCGGGCTCTACCCGCACACCAACGGCGTACTGCGCAACGACGACCCGTGGCAGCGCTCGTGGGTGGAACTGCTCGCCGAGCAGGGCTACAGGTGCGTGAACGTCGGGAAGATGCACACCTACCCGTACAAGACACCGATGGGTTTCCACGAACGGCACGTCGTGGAGAACAAGGACCGTGACCATCCCAGCCTGCCGTTCTTCCTCGACGACTGGGACAAGGCGCTGTGGGCACGCAACGTCCAGAAACCCAGCAGGGTGACGTACCGCGAACGCGACGACTACGACGAACGGCTCGGCGCGTTCGAGTGGGAGCTGTCCGAGGACTTGCACTCCGACAACTTCGTCGCGAACCTGGCGAGCCTCTGGTTGGAGCGCTACTCGGGCGACGAACCGTTCTTCCTGCAGATCGGGTTCCCAGGACCCCACCCGCCGTACGATCCGCCGGCGCGCTACGTGGACAAGTACCGTGACCGCGACCTGCCGCTGCCGAAGCGCACGCCGGACGACCTGGCTGCACAACCGTCGGCGCTGCGGGAGCTGCGTGAGCACCACCAGGCGAACGACCACGACGCCGTCGTCCATCTCGCCGACCCGACCGACGACCAGCTGCGGCGCCAGCGTGCCCACTACTACGCGAACGTCACGTTGATCGACGAGCAGGTCGGTGCGATCCGTGCCGCCCTGGAGGCGCGTGGCGTGCTCGACGACACCGTCATCGTCTTCACCTCCGATCACGGCGACTGTCTCGGCGACCACGGCCACAGCCAGAAGTGGACGATGTACGAACCCAGCGTGCGGGTACCCGCCATCGTGTGGGGTCCTGGCCGGGTGCGCGCAGGGCAGCAACTGCACGGGCTGACGTCGTTGATGGACCTCGGCCCGACCGTCCTCGAGCTCGCCGGCGTCACGCCGCCGGCGTGGATGCAGGCCGAGTCACTGCTGCCGGCGTTGCAGGGCTCGCCGTGGTCCGGGCGCGAGCACATCTTCGGCGAGCACGCCCGACCTGATCCTCACCGGCACCGAGATGATGACCATGGTGCGCGACGACCGCTGGAAGCTGGTCGAGTTCGTGGACAGCGGCGAAGGCCAGCTCTTCGACCTACGCAACGATCCCGACGAGGAACGCGACCTCTGGAGCTCCCCCGAACACGCCGATGTCAGAGCTCGCTTGCTCGACGCCGTCCGCAACTGGCGCACCGAGACGGCCCTGCACTCGGCCGACTGGTCCCGCCCCTTCCGCTGAGCTCAGGTACGGCATCGGAGGTCATGGACGGCGACTGCCGCCCGTTGGCCGGAACGCAGTGCGGCGTCCATGGTGGCGCCGTGTGCGTCGGTGTGTTCACCTGTCCCGCGAGCACCATACGTCCGTGCGTGTGCTTGAGGGTACGCACGTGGTCGTCGGTCCAGCCGACCAAGCGGGTGGAGTACGAGCCCTGGCTCCACTGTTCCGCGCCCCAGTGGGTGAGCAGCGCGGGCCGTTGCGCGGTCACGTCCGGACGGATCGTCGCTGCCGCCTCGGCCCAGCGCGCCGGACCGTCGCCGACACCGAGCTCATCGAGGACGGTCGAGCCGCCGGCGAAGGCGTTGAGTGCCGCCTCCGGCAGTGCGTCGCTACCGAGCCGGTTCCACGTCCACCACGGCCCACCGGCCTGGACGCTCCTTGGTGTGGCCCCGGCACCGATCGGCAGGTGCAGCTTCGCCGCGTCCCCGAAGCCCAGCGTGCCGAGCGCGTCGTCGAGTTCGCCCGTGAGCGCCGGTGACACGTCGACCCGGGTGACAGCAGTGCCGGTGCGTACGGGTTCCGGGAGCGTCCGCGCGAGCTCGATGGCGATGCGCTGGTTCCCACCGGCGGCGTGCGTCGCGTACCAGCGAGCGCTCACCGAGTCGAGCGGGAACGTCGTCGAGGTCGCCAGCCGCCGGTGCGCGGCAGCACCCGCCGGTGCGGTCAGCACGTACGCATAGTCCTCGGCGACGGAGAAGTCCGCGCTACCGTACGCCAGTCTGGTGGTGATCGTCTCCCCGACGTCGCGTGCCGCTTCCGCATCCGGCACGTCGCCGTCGGCCGGCTCACGGCGGTCGAAGTCACAGCCCTGGCGTACGAAGCGCAGCCCGAGAGCCTCGACGGTTCGTGTCGTGCCGGCCGGAGACGAACTCGCCGCCACGCTCGATGACAACACCGTTGTCCAGCGCGTGCGACCAGACCCGACCACCGACCCGATCCCTCGCCTCCAGCACCGTCACCAGGCACCCGAGCCTGCTCAGCTCGGACGCCGCCGCCAACCCGTCAACGGACGGCCACCTCCACCGGTTCTCGACTTCCGTTACAGCATGCCGCCGAGGACGACTCCGGTCGAGTTCATGCCGACATCATCGCGTAGAGCAGGGCTGGCCGGGAGGTGGCGCCGGCGGCGGAGCACGCCGTCGGCCGGATCCGGCGTCGGCGGTGGCTGCTCGCGTGTCCAGCTGCGTCTGCTCCGCGAGCCGCGGCGTCCACCGCCATCGCCTGGTCGTACGGCGCCTCCGGGTGCTGCCGGATCGCATCGGTCACCCGGACCGCGCCCTGCAGCGCCATCGACAGACCACGGCCCAACGTGGGGTTCATGTGATACGCGGCATCGCCGATCACGTGGCGCCCAAGCGCCACGGGCCCGCCGTCGATGACGAGCCGCCGCAGCAGTACGCGTAGCCCGGCCATCCCTCGTACGTCGGTGATCGGGCGGCCGGCCGCACGCCATTCCCGCAACATGGGGATCACGCACGCAGCGTCCGGTCCTCGGTCGCGGGGCAGACCGCCACCGAGAGCATGTCGTTGTCGGCGGTGCACACGACCAGCCCGAAGTGCGGCGGCGACAGCCGGCGCGGCTCCGGCCAGGTCGCGCCTGGCCGCGGGCGGTAGCGGCGGGTGTAGTAGCTGAGCCCGCACTCGGACTCGATCCGGTCGCTCTGCCCGACCGCCTCGTGCTCCAGCCAGGCGCCGATCGGCGAGCGCCGCCCGGACGCGTCGATGACGACATCTGCTTGGCGGTCGCCGTGGGTGGTGCGCACCCCGGCCACGCGTGGTGGATCACCGGCGTGGACGAGCAGTCCGGTCGCCCGGCTCTCCCCGCACAGCCGCACGCAGCACCCCAGTCGAAGGTGGATCGGCGCGTCTGCAGGCGTGTCAGGTCGTCATCGCCGGGGCGGGGCAGCCGATCGGTCACGGTGGGAGGCATCCGGTTGGTCACCGGTGACTCCGCAGCGCCGGCGTCGAGTAGTGCCGTGTAGACGTCCGGCAGCCGGTCGCGCAACAGCAGCCGGCCGCATGGGATCACTGCGTGTAGCTGTGCCACCTGCGGTGCGGCCGGACGGAACGCAGAGCTCGCCGCGGTCTCCAGATCGGACGCAGGCGCCAGCGCGTCCCGGTCGAGCACCTCGACCTGATGGCCGTCCCGCGCGAGCACAGTGCCGCACCCAGCCCCGCCGCGCTGCCGCCGATCACCACGATGCGCATGGAGGCTCGATCACCTCCCGGAGATGCCCTGCGCGCTCACCGAGTTGGTCGAGGAACTGGCCGACCAGGTGCAGGCCGGTGTGCAGGGTCTGAGTGTCGTCGGCGAACCCGATGCGTACGGTGTGTTCGATGTCGAACGCGGCGCCTGGGGTGAACATCACGCCGGTTTGCTCGAGCAGGCGGGTGCAGAGCTCGTAGGAGCCGATCAGGGCGTCGTAGCGCAGCAGTGCGGTGGTGCCGGAGGCCGGTCGCACGTAGCTGATGTCGTCGCGGCTGTTGACCCACTCGTCCAGGATGGCCAGGTTGGTGCGGGTGATCTGGTGGGAGCGGGCGAGGATCGCGTCCGTGTTCTCCAGCGCGACGCAGGCGAGGAGGTCGTCGACGCGTCCGACGCTGATCGTCGTGTAGTCCCGGTGTGTGGCGACTTCGGCGAGCAGCCCGCTCGGGCCGACGATCCAGCCCAGGCGCAGCCCGGCCAGTGAGTACGGCTTGGACATGCTGCCGGTGGAGATGCCGCGCTCGTAGAGGTCGGCGATCGAGGTGGTGAACCCGTCACCGCTTTGGTCCACGCCTCGGTAGACCTCGTCGCCCAGCACCCACGCCCCCGCGCGGTCCGCGATCGCGGCGATACGGGCCAGCCCGGACTCGTCGATGAGTGCACCCGTGGGGTTGTTCGGGTTGTTGACCGCGATGAGCCGGGTGCCGGTGGTAACCAGGCGGTCGAGCTCGTCCAGGTCGGGTAGCCAGCCGTCCTCCTCGCGCAATGCGAGGTGGTCGACCCTGGCGCCGTAGCTGTCCGGGATGGAGTAGTGCTGTTGGTAGGTGGGGACCACGGCCACGACGTGGTCGCCCGGCTCGACGAGGGTGGCGTGCACGAGCGCGTTCGCACCGATCGCCCCGTGGGTGATCAGGACGTTGTCCGGCCCCTGGGCCGAGTACAGGCCCGCGACCAGCCCGCGCAGGCGCGGGCTGCCAGGGATCGGCCCGTAGGTGAGCGGGGTGGTCTCCAGATCGGTCAGCACCGCCTCGCGTCGGTCGGAGAGGGCCAGCAACTCACCGGTGGTGAGCGAGCGGACGCAGGTCTCGGCCAGGTTGTACCGGCAGGTCTCCTCGTACTGGTTCATCCACTGCTCGACAGCGAACTCACGGATCTTCATGATGGGCAATATATTGCTCGCACAGTGCCCTGGCAAACGCCGGTGTGCACTATCATGCCCATCGTGGGCAGTGACGGGAGCACCATCAGCAACACCGCGCCGCAGTTCGTCATCCGGATCGGCGGGCGCGTCCGGGCGCTGCGTAGGCAGCGCGGCTGGAGCGTGCAGCACCTGGCCGAGGCCAGCACGGTCAGCCGGCGGATGCTCACCCAGATCGAGCTCGGCCAGGCCAACCCCAGCCTCGCGACCGTCGACCGAGTCGCGCACGCCCTGGACACCGACTTCGCCGCACTGGCCCTGCCCGAGGACGACGCGGTACCCACGGAGGTGGCGGGGACGCTCGTCTGGCAGGCGCCGGACGGTAGCCACGCGCTGTTGCTTGGCGCGACCCAGGACCCGCGAGCCGAACTGTGGCGCTGGACCCTCGCACCCGGCGGCCGTTACGACGCCGAGCCCGATCGGCCCCGCGCACAGGAGATCCACCACGTCCTCTCCGGGCGCCTGACCCTGGTGCTGGAGGCCGGGGCCCAGGTGCTGGCGCCCGGGCAGACCTGCATCATCGCCAGCGACCAGGAGTACGCCTACCTCAACGAAGAGGCCGACCCGGTCACCTTCATCCGGGTCGTCACCGGCGCCTGACCTCACGACCACGCCATCACGACGCCGATTCTTCTGCGTGTTGCAACTCCTCCTGGTCGCCCGGCTCGTCCAGTGCGAGCCGGAGGGGCAGTCGCGCGGTCTCTGTGACGGTGAGCAGCGCGAGCATCGTCAAGATCGCTGTTCCGCTCGCGATCGTGGCTACGGGCGTCCACGACCCGAAGGTGCCGATCAGGGCGAGTCCGGCCATGGGAGTGAACGCGGCGATGGTGGATGACACCTGGTAGCCCACCGATACTCCGGTGTAGCGCACCTGGGTGCGGAAGAGCTCGGGCAGGAACCCGCCCTGTGGACCCCAGGTCGCCCCGACGAAGAAGAGGAGCACGCAGAGCGCCAGGACGAAGAGAACCTGGTTGCCCGAGTTCACGAGCGGGAAGAAGAGGAACACCCACGCGCCGCAGCCTGCGGCACCGATGGCGATGGTGCGGCGGCGGCCGAGTCGGTCGGATGCGGCGCCCCAGAGGATGGTGGAGGGGATGTACACGCACTGCGCGATGGTGATGCTCAGGACGGCCACGGACTCGTCCACGCCGGCGTGCTGCGTGCCGTAGGGCACGATGAAGACGAGGGCGAGGTAGTAGAACACCAGTGTCGTAAGGATCCCAACCGTTGCCACAACAAGGTTCCAGGGCTGCATACGGAGGAGTGCGGCGAGGGGCATCCGGCGCTTGCCCTTCAGTTGCTCGGTGACCTCGAAGAGCGGCGACTCGCTTGCGAATGTAGACGCCGACAGCCAGGAGGAGTGCGCTGATGACGAACGGGATCCGCCAGCCCCAGGAATCGAACTGCGCATCGGTGGTGACGGCGAGCAACAGGGCGACCAGTCCTGATGACAACAGGAAGCCGACCGACGCACAGGCGTTGAGAATGCTCCCGAACAGGCCGCGCCGACGGGACGAGTGCGCGTGTTCGGCGACGATGATCGCGGCGCCACCGTACTCGCCACCCAGGGCGATTCCTTGGGCGATGCGGAGCAATACGAGCAGTACGGTAGAGATGACCCCGGCCATCGCATACGTAGGAAGAAATGCGATCAGCAATGTGGCTACTCCCATGATCGAGAGGGTCCACACGAGGGTGTTCTTGCGGCCGAGCCGGTCGCCGAGGTGTCCGAATATGATGCCGCCGAGGGGGCGCGCGACATATCCGACGGTGAACGTCGACAAGCCGAGGAGGGTGGCGGCTACGGGGTCGGTCTCGGGGAAGAAGAGCCTTCCGAGCACGAGCGTCGACAGGGATGCGAATACGAAGAAGTCGAACCACTCGATGACCGTTCCGACGCCACTCGCGACGAGGGTTCGTCGAATCCCACTGCTAGCGCCGGCGGTACGGTCTAACATGCTGTCTTCTGGCCTGGACATGCTTACCCCTTGAGTGCGAGAGCAGGGCCTGAGTTGCCGGACGTTGGTTCCCCGTAGCGTCGCCTCGCCAGCGAGGCTGTCCGCTGCTGTTCGGTATCAGACAGCGGCATGGTCGGTATCCAACCCGTAGTCTTGTTGTGCCTTTTCCTGGCTGATGTAGCCGAGGCGGACGTCGCGCTCGACGGCGGCTCGGTCGCGCTGACCGGGTGGTCCCCAGCCGCCGCCGCCAGGTGTCCGCATGGTGATGACATCCCCGCGGCGGAGCGGGATGTTCTCCGCCTTGGCGCCCATCGGTGGGCGCCAGTGCTGTCCGCCAAGGGTCATCGTGTGATCTGCAGTCGCGGCGCCCGTGCCGCCGGCGGATCCTCCGGGACCGAACTTGGCGCGGTCTCCCATGATGGAGACCTTTCCTTTGTCTCCCAGGAACTCGATTGCCGCGCAGGTGCCGGGGCCGCCGCGATGCACTCCTGGACCTTCGGAGTCTTCGCGTATCGAGTACTCGAGGTAGCGGATCGGAAAGCGTTGCTCCTGGATCTCCAAGCCCGCGGCCATGGCGACGGAGATGGTCGTCGCGCCGTTGACGAGACCGTCGTGCTGGGCCGATCCTCCGTACCCGCCGCCCATGTAGCTGAAGAAGGCGAACTGGTATCCGTCGTGTCGGCCCGTGATCGCATGCAGTGAGCCGGTGGAGAAGCTCGGGGCGGGAATGCTCTCCGGCAGTGCGGTGTCGAGGGCCTTGAATATGACGTCGATGATCCGTTGCGGGGCTTCCGTCGTGCACGAAGCGACCGGTTTCGGGAACGTGGGGTTGAGGAAGGACCCGTGGGGGACGCGGAACGTCAGCGGTTTCAAACAGCCACCGTTGACCAGGACGTCGGGGAAGAGGTGCTTGATGCCGATGAGGCAGGCTGTCATGGTCGAGGAGACCGGACAGTTCATCGGCCCGTCGACCTCTTCTCGGCACCGCGCGAAGTCGAATGTCATCTCACTGTCAGCGACGATGATGTCGAGGTCGACCGCGAACGGCTCGTCGGTGATGCCGTCGTTGTCCATGTAGTCGATCGCCGAGTAGGTTCCGTCGGGGAGCGAGCGGATCCGCTCCCGCATCAGGTTCTCGGAGCGAGCGTTCATTTCGTCGACGCAGCGCAGAAGCAACTCGACGCCGTAGCGTTGCACGAGACCGTCGAGCCGCTCAGCGCCGAGCCTCAGCGAGGCGAGCTGAGCGGCGATGTCTCCTCGTCGGTCCGACGGTCGGCCGCGAACGTTCGCGAGGATCATCTCGACCAATTGTTCGTTCACGACGCCGCCATCGCACAGCAGCATCGGTGGGATCCGGATACCTTCCTGGAAGGTCTCGGTCGCCGTGGAAGTGATGCCACCGGGACTCATCCCGCCGATGTCCGGCCAGTGCCCGGTGTTGGCGAGGTAGAAGAGCAACCGGCCATCTGGGTCGAAGTACGGCATAACCATCTTGACGTCCATCAGATGGGTGCCGCCCGCGAAGGGATCGTTAACTATGCACACGTCGCCAGGGCGAAGCTGCATGTCCTGTACCACGGACTGGACCGTGTACTGCATGACACCGATGAAGATAGGCAGGCCCGTCGACCCTTGGGCGATGACCTCGCCCGTGTCGCCGTGGTAGATCCCGCTCGCGCGGTCGAGCGCGTCGGAGATGATCGGTGAGAAGGACGCCGTGGCGTATGCGGTGTCCATCTCGTTGGTGATCTGTTCGAGGCTGCCCTTGACCACGGCCAGGGTGATCGGGTCGACTCCGCTCTCGTGTGGCTCAGTTCCTAGTGACAACGATGCTCCCAAGGGTGTCGACGACAGCGAGGTGGTCCTCGTCGAGGAAGAGGGTGGAGTCTCCCTGGTCGACGACGGCCGGCCCGGGGAAGGTCGCTCCGATGGGGATGTCGAAGCGGGCGTACACCGGTACTTCGCGTGCCCCGCTTCGCAGGTGTACTTCCCGGTAGGAGCGCGCCTTGACGCTCCCGTCTGGCGGCAGAATTGCTGACGCGATCGCGCCCATGTCCAGCCGGGGCCTCGCCCCGAACGCTGTGGTCGTCAGGTTCATGATCCGAACCGAGTTCTGCAGCGTGTATCCGAACCGAGCTGAGTAGGCCGCGTCGAATGCCTCGCGAAACTGGTTCCGTGTCGGCTGGTGGCTCGGCAATGACACGCTGAGGTTGTACGTCTGCCCGTCGTAGAGGAGATCGGCGCCGTAGGTGACGGTCACCATGGTGGGACTGATGCCTTCCTGCCCGAGCAGATCCGTACCGGCTACTCGGTGCCGGTCGTAGACAGCGGCGATCGCCTTCTCGTCGAGGTCGTCCAGGTCGACGTTCACGGTCTCGCTGAGGTCGTGCCTGAAGTCGGACATGATGCACCCGAACGCCGAGGTGATCCCGGGGAAGAGTGGGACGACGGCGGCTCGCATCTGGAGCTCTTCGACCAGCGCGGCCGCATGGAGAGGGCCGGCGCCGCCGAACGACACGAGCGCGAACTCCCGAGGGTCGAGTCCCTTCTCGACGCTCTGGAGTCGAATCGCACCTGCCGTGTTGAGGTTGGCGACCTCGACGATCGCGAGCGCAGCGTCTACGACCGACAGGCCGAGTGGCTCCGCGACCTTCGTACGTACGGCGGCGACCGCCAGATCGAGGTGGAGGCGCACGGAGCTCTCCGAGCCGAGAGGACTGGCTTCGCCCAGCCTGCCGAGGATCAGGTTGGCATCGGTGATGGTCGGGTGAGTCCCGCCGTGTCCGTAGCATGCGGGACCCGGTCGGGCGCCGGCGCTGTCGGGCCCCACGGTGAGGATCCGGTCGTCACCGACCCGTGCGATGCTTCCGCCGCCCGCACCGACCGTCTGGATGTCGAGCATCGGCAGGGCGAGTGGCATACCGAAGTCGATCGTTGTCTGGGCCTTGAGGAGCAGCCGCCCGCCCTTGATGATTGCCGTGTCGAGGCTCGTCCCGCCCATGTCGGCGGTGATGACGTTCGAGAAGCCAGCGGCCTGCCCGAGGTGGTTGGCAGCGACCACGCCGGCAGCCGGACCGGAAAGGACCGTGTTGGCCGCGAGCCGCCCGGCGACGGACGAGTCCGCCAGGCCACCGTTGGACTGTACGACAAGGAGGTCGCGTTCATAGCCACGGACGCGGAGCCCGTCCTTCAGCCGGCTCAGGTAGCTCGCCATGAGCGGTTGGACGTAGGCAGAAATCGCCGTGGTGCTCGTGCGCTCGAACTCGCCGTAGACCGGAAGGACCTCTGACGAGGTGATGACCGTGAGATCGGGCCAGTGCCGACCGAGCTCGGCAGCCGCGGCCCGTTCGTGTTCCGGGTTCAGGTACGAGTGCAGGAAGATGACCGCGACCGCGTCGACCTCGGCTTCGACCAGCTGGGCACCGGCGTCCCTGACCTGTCCGGTGTCGAGCGGTGTGACCACGGTGCCGTCCGCGGCCATCCGTTCCTTGACCTCCAGCCGCAGATCCCGCGGCACGATCGGGCTGAACGTACCGCCGAGCCCGTAGATCGTGACGCGGTCACGCCGGCGCAGTTCGAGTATGTCGCGGAAGCCCGCCGTCGTGATGATGCCGACACGAGCCCCTTTCCGCTCGATCAGCGCATTGGTGGCCACCGTCGTGCCGTGGACGACCGCCTGCACCGACCCGTGGTCCACCTGTGCTGCTTCCAGTCCGCCGAGAAAACCGTTGGACTGGTCGACCACGTCCGAAGGGACCTTCGACGTCCGGACCGCACCGTCCTCGAGCAGGACGACGTCGGTAAACGTGCCACCGACGTCGACGCCGACCAGCGCGCTCACTCGGTGGCCTTCGACGCCGACACCTCGAGACCGCGCTCGGCCAGCCGGTCAAGGAAGTCGTTGGGGTCCAGTGCGGACTCCGGTGCACGGACGCCCGGAGCGCTGGGCGCGGTCACCATGTCCGCGGCGATGGCGGCGACCGTCCCTGTGATGGTCGCCGAGGCGGAACGACCACTGTTCTCGACGGCGAAGTCGTAGCGGACCGTGGTGTCCAGTCCGCCCGCCACGCCGTCGACGAGGACCTTCTTCACGTTGGCGCTGCGTTCGGTGGGTGCCAGTCCCCTGCGCCCGATATAGGCAGCTGCGAAGCGGCGCGGCGAGATGGAGTGGCCGTCCACGTCGAAGGGCTCGTCGCTGTCGAAGCCGAGCGACAACAGGGTCGCGATGCGGTTGTTCTCCTCGGCAGGGTAACCGACCTTGAACACGACATCGCGTACCCCGTCGAGGTAGCGCGGCAGGGTGACCACCTCGGGATGCGGTACAAGGTGTACCTGTTGCGCGCCATAGGGTTCCGCGAACTCGATCGTCTCGTGGTCACCGAACGACGGTCGTTCGACCAGCGAACCGTCGCGAAGAATCACCGAGCGGCCTGTGCTCGCGTCGAAGCGCGTGACGACGATCCCGGGGGAGGTGTACATCGGGTGCGTGATGTACGAGTACATCCGCACTCCGGTCACGTGATCAAGGTCGCCGGCACCGAGCGCGGCGAGGACGTTCGTTAGGCCGGGCGCTACGCCGCAACCAGGGACGATGCGGCAGCCGGCCTCCTCTGCTGCGGCATTGCGTTCCAGCTGGGCCAGTGTGTCGTCGTAGTACGAACCCAGGTCGACCAGGTGGACTCGGGCGGCGATCGCGGCATCCGTCACTGCCAGTGTGTAGCGCATCAGGGTCGTGTTGAGGACGAGGTCGTGGCCGGCCATTACCTCTACCAGGCGTGTGTCGTCCGAAACGTCGAGCCGGTAGACCTGCTCGGGTCGGCCGAGGCGCCGCAACAGAGCTCTGGCGTCCTCCACCCGGGGATCCGCGATGGCGATGTCGTGGTCGGTGCGCTGCGCGAGGTCGGTGACCGCTACCGACCCCATCTCGCCTGTACCACCGAGAACGAGGATGCTACTCATTCGATTCGATTCGACTTTCCGTTGGCGACTGACCTGTAGGCGGCGACGTTTCGCGCCGTATCCGTTGAGAAAGGAGTGTCTGGACCTACCGGCGGTCGATCAACGCAACTTTCTCTGAGCGAAAGTCCCGAGCCAGAGTTCGCCGCCGAACCCTGGCTCGCCGACCCGGACTGGTGCGATGATCGCCATGACGCGTCTGGCGGCTAGCTGACCATGGGTGTTTGGTGATTGACGTGCTGTGATCGAGGAGGCGGGGTGACTGGCAAGGGCAACTCGGTCCTGCACCGGGCCTTCCGAATACTGAAACTCTTCGACCCGGCCCGTGTCGAGATGAGCCTCACGGAGATCGCTTGGGCCGCGGACCTACCACTACCTACCGCGTACCGGATCACGAGGGAGCTCGTCGATCTAGGGCTCCTGGAGCGAAACGAGCAGAAGGTCTACCGGATCGGCACCAGCCTGTGGGAGATCGGTGTGCGGTCTTCGCACGTCCTACGGCTGCGCGAGGTCGCGATGCCGTTCATGGAGGACCTGCAGGTCGCTGTCAGGCAGCACACCTCGCTGTCCATCCTGGCCGCCGGTGAGGTGCTCGTCCTCGAACGGTTGGCTTCCCACAACGAGGTGCCGAACATCAGTCAGATCGGCGGCCGGCTTCCGATACACGCGACATCGCCCGGGCTGTTGATGCTGGCCTACTCGGATCCCGAGTTCCAGGAGTCGATCCTGGCCCGTCCGTTGCGACGCTACACCGACCGAACGGTGACGTCATCGGCAGAGCTACGCACCATCCTTGCGGAGGTGCGAGCACGGCGGTACGCGGTCGCGGACGGGACCATCAATCCGCTCGGAGGCGGCGTGGCGACAGCGATCCGGGATCGTGCGGACAACGTCATAGCCGCGCTCTCGATCACCTACGGACTCGACGAACCCGTCGTGCAATCCGTGCTTCCAGCGTTGGTCGCGACAGCGCGGAGCATCTCGCGCGCGGTCTCGGCGCAACCGCAGCTCAGTCAAAGCGACTAGGGCGAGTCCCGACGAAGCTCGCCGGTGAATCGGGGCGAGCTGTAGCTCTACCAGGTTTTGCAGGTCACGGAGGTCGAGTCCGGTGAGTCGCTCGCGAGATCAGCAGGCGGTCGTCACCCTCGGCGAGTACGAGGTCGAGTAGTTGGTGAGCGCGGTCCCTGACGTCGTCATCGTCGGCGGTATGCATCAGCATGGTGTGGACATGCCACTGTTCGGCGACCACCGTACGGACGGCCGGGTTGGCGCGGTTGGCGAGGTCCAGACACTTCCTCAGCTCACGGTACCGTCGCCGGTAGTCGGAGGCAGGCGTGCAGGTGCGGCTGATCCCGATCTGGACATCGTTGGGTTCGGCGGTATCTGCCAGTATCTTCCACCCCCTGATGTCGCTGAAGCGGCGCATCGCAGCCGTTACGGCTTGGGTGCGACGTCGTGCTGCGGTGTCAGGGGTGGATCCACGGGTCGGCGTCACCGTGATGATGCGGTGCGCAGCACCTTCGTCCAGACGGAGTCGAACTGCGAGTGCGCCGGCCTCCCCAGCCGGGTGCTCGCCGGTGAGCAAGTCGTTCAGCAGCTGGGCGTGACCCGCAGTCCGATCTGCGGCAATTACGAACCGATCGAAGTCATCGCGCCCGAGGGTTGCGTGCTGAACCCCAGGCACCCTGCACCGGTTGTGGGTCGGTCGTCGCACACCATTACGGGAACTCCAACGTCACCATCCTCAGTCGTCGGAATGGGGCGGGCGCTGCCCGCGTCCTGTTCGAGATCGGTGTGGGCGGCTGGGGCGGCAGACCGGGACAGGATGGACCCGATCGCCTCTTCCAGGGCGGCCCCGGGCTGGAGCGACGCCTTGTCGTTCTCGCCGACTGTGAGTTCTCGGCGCAGTTCGACCGGATGCAGTTCGCCGTGCCTGGACTGCTCGGTGGCGGCGAGGGCGCACCGGGTGAGTTGCTGCTTGAACGACCGGGAGAAGACCTCGTTCGTATAGCCGGCAAGGTCGTCGTGCTGCGCCCGCGGGCCGGTGATGTGCCGACCGTGCGAGCTCAGGGCGGCGGTGGGTTAGGGGATCCGCGACTACGTGATCCGGTCATCGCCGCCGCCGACCTGCGGCTGGCGTGACACGGGGGCGATCGGCCGACGACTACGGACTGGACCTGGTGGAGGCGAAGCGATAAGCAGCGGTTGGTGCGTGGGTGTGGGCATCGGCGGCACGTTCACCGACATCGTCGCCGTCGACCTCGACACCCCGATGCCCACTGCTCGATGATCTCGTCGTCGCGCAGCGATCCCGCTGCTGCGGTGCTTCGCGGCATCTCCCCGGCAAGGATCCGGCTCGTGCTCCACGGCACGACACTTGCAACCGACGCCATCATCGAGCGCGGGCTCGCACCCACAGCGGTCGTTGCGACAGAGGGGTTCGGCGACGTCCTGGAGATCGGACGAACCTGGTCGATGCGCTCGATACTGGGGTGATCGACGAATTGCTCGCGCGACTGCGTTCGGCAAAAGTTGGCGCTGTCGCGCGTATGCACGTCCGCATCGCTGATGCGCGAGGTCAGAGAGTACGAGCGGTCCGCGACGACGACCCTCAACGCTGCCCTGATGCCGCTCATCGACCGCTACCTACGACGTGTTCGTCAGTCAGTCGAATGGCGGGATGCAGACACCTGCGCTCGCCAGGCTGCGACCGGTCACGCTCGCCCTGTCGGTGCCCGTGGCCGGCGTCGTCGCGCTCGAGCGGCTCGCACGTGCGTTCGAGCTGCCGAACCTCATCGGTCTCGACATCGGAGGTACCAGCGCCGACATCTCGTTGGTCACGGACTTCGCGCCGCGCGTCGCGACCGAGCTGTCGATCGGCGACCTCCCAGTCCGCCTGCCTAGCATCGAAGGTCGACGCGATCGGCGCTGGCGGCGCCTCGGTCGCCTATGTTGAAGGCGGTGCACTGCGGGTCGGCCCGCACAGTGCAGGGTCCGAGCCGGGCCCTGCGGCGTACGGGCAGGGTGGCGAGGAACCCACCGTCACCGACGCGCACGTAGCCCTCGGCCGGTTGTCGCCCACACAGCCTGGCCGGGCGACTCGACCTGCGTGCCGACCTCGCGGAGAAGGCGATTGCCGACCGGTTGGCTAAGCCGCTCGGCCTCGCAACCGACGATGCAGCGGCAGGTGTGTTGACCGTCGTCGACGCGTCGATGGACGGCGCGATCCGTGTGGCGCTGCGGGAACGCGGCGATGACCCACGTGACTTCGCGCTCGCCGCCTTCGGCGGTGCCGGTGCCCTGCACGCGCGCGAGCTCGCCCACAGCCTCGGAATCCGCACGGTCGTCGTGCCCCCACACCCGGGAACGTTGTGTGCGCTCGGTCTGCTGTCGGGCGGACGTCGTCTTCGAACGCTGGTGCGACATGCGGTACCGCGGCCAGACATACGAGGTGCTCGTCCCCTGTCCCAGCGGCGAACTCGATGCGGACGCTCTCGAACAGGTGGTAGCCGAGTACCTACCCGCGCTGGACCCCGAACACTTCGACGAAGCGCGAGTGTACGAGCTCGGCACCGGTTGGACCGACGCCCGCGTCTACGTGCGCGATCCCCTACCCACCGGCTTCGCGCTAGCGGGTCCAGCCGTCCTGCAGCAGAGCTGCGTAACCATCACGATAGACGTCGAATAGCACCGCAGGCGACCCGGAGACGATGCCACAGGCGCCGGCGTCACGCTCTGTCGGTGATCGGCGAGCTGCCAACCATCGCGTCGGCACAGTGTCGACAGCAGTAGACCTGACCGTGTACCTCCACGCCGTGTCCGAGGATCTGGCACTCACAGTGCCCGCACCTCGGCGCTAGTACGTGCGCCGCGCACTCGACGCTGTCGTAGGTCCGGCTGGTTCCGTCCCACATCTGGACGGTGAACGCCTTGTCGTAGTCGTTCCCGCATACGCTGCATGTCGCCATAGCTGCTCGCCTCCTCCTCGTTGCTGTGACGTAGCGCCTCTAGCTACCCGCGGTGGACCGCGTTAACCGGACAACCTGGCGGTCAACTCCTCGAAGAGCCACGCCACGTGTACGAGCCTCGCTTCGACCCGGGACGCGTCTCCCGGCCCAGGGAGGATTACGGCCTGCCTCTACGCGGGGTCTGGTCAGGTTTGCCGTGCCGTTGCGGAGTATGCAGGTCGGCGCCGGTGTCCGGTCGAACCGGGGACCCCTTGCTGGTCGCCGAGGGTTCGGACGTGCTCTGCTGGCTACCGCCGGAAGGCTCCGCGCCACGAGTGAGCTCGTCCATCCGTGCGGTCAACAGCTCGAGGACACCGGTACGGTTCGCGTGGGTCTGTTCGTACTCGACCAGCGTGCGAAGCTCGGTCTCGTCCAGCGACCTGACCCGGTGCTGGAGCTCACTCAGGGGGAGCGAGTCGTAGCCGGGAACGAGTGCGGATGCGTCTTCCATCGTCGCCACCTCCTGGGTCAAAGGGAACGCGCTCGGGGGAGTAGCTCCTGCTTCGCCCGGCCCAGGAGGGCAGGCTGGCTGTCTCCCCCGGACCTGGACGAGCGCGATGTGGGTGTATCCGGCGTCGACGAACCGTTGTACGGCGCTGGCATAGGGCTCGACGTCGGGGCCGCACGGGATTGCCGCAGCCGCACCCTCCGGGCGCACGTACTGGGCCAAGGGAAAACCCACCCTCGGGCAGATCGACCGGCGCGGCTCGTTGTGCGACCACGGCAGGGTGGTATCGCATGATCGGACAGCTGACGGGCCAGGCGTTGAGCGAGTGGCCCTCGCTCTCGAGCCAGGGAGAGTGGTGGTCACTCATCACCGCGAAGTCGAACCCGGCGTGCTCGGCGTGGTCGACTAGACGCACAAGAGGCGCCGGCTCGGTCATCAGGGTGTAGCCGATCGACGTCATTCCGGACCACTACCCCTCCGGATGGGAGTGAATCGTCCGGTCGCTACCCGGCGGCGGTGGGCGGGGTGGGCCAACGGACAGCGAGGACGGCTGCGTTCCGAGCACATTTGCGTAGCACAGGATTGAGTCGACGCCGGTGACGTCGAGCTGCATACAGATGTCGCAAAGTCCGCCTCGACCATGTCAGTAGACCGTATGTTGGACGCATGACCATGGATCGTCCAGACATCACCGACCCCGTAGACGTAGCCAGACTGGCGTTCAGCGCCGAAGATGGCGTGATCCAGGAAGATTTCACCTGGCAGTCCTATGTGGACACCTACGACGATGGAACGATCATCGTGGATGTCTACCCCAGTCACGTCCCTGCAGAAGACAACGACGTGTCAGGTTTGCGCTACCGAGTCGAATGTCTTGGTCCAGCTCCGAGTCCGAACCACCCCTGAGGAACTGGTCCGAGCCAACGTCGAACCAACGCGCCAAGTTGCTCGAGCCGTGGCATCAAACGTGGCGCGAAATGCCGTCCAGCCCTGTGGCTAGAGTGGGTTCCGAGGCTCGAGATGAGGGCGTTGTCGCAGGTAGATGACCCAGACCGAGTGGTCCAGGTTCTTCCTAAACCGTGTGTCGCAGGTTCGATTCCTGCCGGGGGCACCCAGTTTGACCAGGGGAAACCATCAGATCGGCTAGCTTGTCGACATGCCGGCGAATCCGGTACCACTGCGGTCGCGGTTCCGACCTAGGGAGACGGTCACCGAGATCGTCCAGCAACTGCTCGACCAGGGGATCAAGGCAGCCGAGGTCGGAGCCGACGGACTCGCCCGCGCTGACGGTGTCCATGTCGGCACAATGCACCGGTTCAAAGGGCTGGAGTACCAACGGATCATCATCGCCGGCCTCAGCGACGGAATCGTTCCCTGTACGCAAGAACGAGCCCGCGAACGATCCCGTGTGTTCGTAGCGGCAACAAGGCTCGGGGCGACCTCCCAGTGAGCTGGCACGGCCGCCCGAGCGAGTTGCTTCCAGCGGCCGAGTAAAGCAGCTAGCGGATTGCGAGCCAGTGCCAGCGCCGATGTGAACACGTGCATCTACCCGAAGAGGGCGGTCGTGCTGCCTAGTCCGCCGGGTGACTTCCCTCAAGCTCGGCAAACCGTTGCTCCGCAGTGTCCTCCGCTTGCCTAGGTTCCACGACGGAGTCGCGCGAGATCATGCCGCCCGTCACCGCTTCCAGCTGTGCGGCTAGGTGCGTGAGCCGCCAGGTGAGAAGGCTGCGAAGTCGTTGCTACGCAGCGAGCCGTTGACGTCGCCCGGCAAGCCATGGCTCTCCAGGATCTCCATCACCAGCTTCTCACCGAGCTCCGTCGCCATATCCTGAATATAGACACTGGGTGCCTTCTTGCCGATCCGAATGTTGGTGATCTTGTCAATCAGTGTGTGGTTCAAGACACTGTCGACCGGTCCAGCCTGCCGTGAGTCCTCCAGAAACCCTCGCGGGAAGATGTGATGGTCGTCGACACTGTCGCCGTCGATGACTGCCTTGGTCAGCTTCCTCCCCTGGTGGAAGTCCAGCGGAGTCCCACGCATGGTGAGCGCGATCGTAGACCGATAAAGAGCGCGGTTGCGGTACGAAACCCCTCGCCACCAGCGAGCTTCGAACGAGAAGTCCGCTACGACAGCGGGAGCCTCACCACCGTCTAACCATCGCCGCAATGCGACGACGTCCTGCTCTGTGACGGTGTTCGGCGCGTTCTCGTAGGCACCGGCGAACGCCGAGCACCAGAACCAGCGCTTCAGCTTCGCGCGACGGTGCCCGATCGCTGGTCCAGCAGCTCTCGACACCCGGTCCCGCACCGCTGCCAACGTGAGGAGCATCGTGGTACAGCCGAGCCACTTGAGCGTCAGAACGCCGCACTCGTCTTGAAGCAGCCGAAGCCCCTCGGCCATGCCAGTGACCGCCGCGTCCCAGTTGGCCGTGATCTCGTCGATCTCAAGATTGAGCACAGATGACCGCTTCGGCGTACCCTTCACACGGACTGCAACGACTTGGAGGATGTAGTAGGGGTCGATGTCGAAGTCGGCCAGAACCGGATGGGTCTCGCGAGCGGCCTTCTACATCTGTCGCAGCTGCACATCATGCGCGAATGCCTCATTGAGGGTCTTGCGGAGCTTCTTGACCTCGCTGTCAATACCTCACGTTCCTCGAGAACCTCGTCGCGCCAGTCGCCAAACAATCGCAGGCTCGATAGGGGCAGCATGAGATCGCGCGCCTGGCTCGACAGTTCTTTTCACCGTTTGGCCCGCTCGATGGCTGCCCTTGCCGGAGAACGCCTGGTAAAGCGAACTCATGCGCTGCTGGCCGTCCAGTACGAGGTACGACGGCGGCCCGTTCAGTTCAGGTGCCTCCTCAACCGCACGCGGCGCGAAGACCTGCGCGCCCCCTTGCATCAGTAGCAGGGCGCCCGCCGGGAAGCCCCGGATGATGGAGACCACTAGCTCACGGGTGGCACCCGGATCCCAGACGAAACTGCGCTGGAAGTCCGGGAGAGCGAGATCGCGGTTCTCGATCTGGTCGAGGAAGTAGGTCAGCGGCTTCTTATCGGTCTCGAACAGAATCATGGCAGTCCTCCCGCGTCCAAGGCGGCGGCGGCTCCTCGCTCGAGCCACAAGACCATCGTGCAACGCGATAGGGGCGGTTGTCCGCCGATCACGAGTTCGGACGACGTGCACATGTTCTGCTGGCACTGAAATGTGCGCGACTCGCCGACACCCAGCTGACGACACGGACCGCCTGCCGTAGGTTCGGCGTCCTCCCCGTTCGCTACCAGGATCGGCAGGCTCGCCCGACCGCCCGGGCCGTGCTCACGAGTCGAAGGTGACGACGGAACGGATGGCGCGGCCGCTGCGCAGCTCGTCGAAGCCGTGGTTGATGTCGTCCAATGTGATCCTGGCCGTGAGCAACTCGTCGAGTAGCAGCCGGCCGTCGAGGTAGGAGCGGGCCAGGGCGGGAATGTCGGCCTGCACGCGGGCACCCCCGTAGCTGCACCGAGTGATCTGCTTCTCGCCCATGAGCGATCCCCAGCGGAACGCGACTTCCTCGTCGACGCCGACCTTGCCCAGCCAGACGATCCGGCCACCGACCCTGGCAACCTCCACGGACGTACGGAAGGCCGGTTCGTTGCCCGCCGATTCGACGACGCAGTCGGCACCTCGACCGGCGGTGATCTCGCGAACCGCCTCGACAGGGTCTTGATGCGCCGCATCGACGGTCTGGGTCGCACCCATACGCGATGCCGCAGCCAGCCTGGTCGGATCGCGGTCGATCGCCACGATCTGTGCCGCGCCGGCGAGACGCGCACCGTGCACGGCGCTCAACCCGACGGCTCCGCAACCGACCACGGTGACCGTCTCACCGTAGGTGACGCGGCCGATGCGCGATGCCGCGCCGACGCCGGTGAGCACCGCACATCCGAGCAGACAGGCCCGATCGAGCGGCATCTCATCCGGGATGGAGACGGCGCAATCGGCGGTGACTACGGCGTATTCGGCGAACGCAGCGATGTAGAACATCGTGTGCACCGAGCTGTTCCCATGGTGGAGCTTCGGGGTCCCGTCGAAGGCGACCGCTCGCCCACCGAGCTCGCGGTAACGTTCACAGAGAATTGGCTGCCCGTCCTCGCAGTAGAAGCACCGCCCGCAATGGGGGTTCCAGGACAGCACGACGCGCTGGCCACGCCGACTCTCGTCGACACCTGCACCGACCGCCTCGATCGTGCCCGCGCCCTCGTGGCCGAGCACGATGGGCATGGGGTAGACGAGGCTGCCCTCGATCACCTCGAGGTCCGTATGGCACAGGCTCGCGGCACCCATACGAACCAGTACCTCGCCCGGTCCTGGCTCGTCGATCCGCACGGTCTCGACGGTCATCCTGGAGTTCGGTTCTGCCAACACCGCAGCGCGACAACGCATCCTGCGCCCTCCTCTCAACGCGCCCCAGGGCGAATCTCGGGTGGCCGGGCGGTGATGCGATAGAACTCGTCGTCCTCGGACAGCAAGCGTTCGTTGTACGTCCGGACCATGTGCTCGGCCCATTCCTCGGCCTCGAAGTCGTCGGCCTTGTCGAACCGGACGAGCCAGTCGGTCTCATCACTTTCGAGCACGACCAGGTAGGCGGTCTCCTCCTCGCGCACCGCGAGCGGGCCGTCGACCTGCCGGGATATGCGTTCCGTCACCAGGTCCTCCCGTCACATCCGGAGGATCACGTCGTCACCGGATACCTCGACCCGGTAGCGGCGGATCTTGATGTGCTCGTAGGCCAGGCACTGGCCCGTGGGGACGTGGTACTCCAGCCCATGCCAGGGACACTGCACGACCTCGTTGTCGTACACCCACTGCGGTTTGTGGTCGCCGTCGGCCGTCAACGTCCCGGTCACCCGCTTCGCCTCACACACGGGCCCGGTCTGATGCGGGCAGATGTTGGGCAGGGCATACAGCGTGCCTTTGATGTTGAACACGCCGATCTGCCGCGCACCCACCACCACGACCTCGTGATGCCCTTCGGGAAAGTCGGCCAGTGCTCCGGCTCGGTACCGCTTCCTGCCGTCCTCCGGTTCGAGCTCCGTCGCGACGCGAAATCCTTCTGCCGACTTACGCACGAGGGTGTCGCGCGCATTCCTCGATTCAATGACGCTGTCCGTCACGTCCCCTCCTTCAACTGACCCACTAGCGCAGCTTCTTCCCTGTCGCGTCGATGCCTAGGTACCGCATCGCGTTCTCGCCGAAGATCTTGCGTCGGGCGTCTTCGGACAGCGGCACCTGATCCAGCTTCATCGGATGGTCGAAGTCGTGGTGCGGCCAGTCCGAGGCGAACATCGTCCGATCCTCGCCGTCGAACAAGTCGATCAAGGTCACCAGGTCTTGGAGGTTCTCCGGTTCCTCGATCGGTTGGGTGCACACGTACACCTGCTTGAGGTAATGGCTCGGCGGATGCTTGAGGAACGGCACATCGCGGCGCCGTTCCATGTACTCCTTGTTCAACCGCAGCATCAGCCACGGCATCCAGGACACGCCTGCCTCTGAGACGGCGAACCGGACCTCTGGGAACCTCACGAACGTCCCTCGGGTCACCAGGTCGACAAGATTGGACATGATCGAGAACGTGTGGCTCGTCGCGTGCCGGGCCAGCTCGGTGTCGAAGGCGTGGTTGTTGAAGGGGAACACCGGATGGGTCACCGTGACGCTGTGCAGCAGCAGCGGCGTCCCCGTGTCCTGTGCCGCCCGGTAGATCGGGTCGTACTTCCGGTTGCCCCACAGGATGTCGAGGCCGGCGCACGGGAGGTAGGCGCCGGCGAAGTCAGGGTTGTCGGCATAGCGGTAGATCTCTCGCGCAGCGTCCTCCGGGTCATGGTTGGCCACCACGATCAACCCGAGCAGCCCCTTCGCTTGCGATGCCCAGTGTTCGGCAAGCCAACGGTTGTACGCACGCGCGATGGCCGTCGCGTAATCCACCTGGGTCAGCACGGGTAGCTTCAACAGGTGGTCGGGGAACAGCAGACCCAGGTCGACGTTGAGCTGGTCGAGCTCGAGTCGCATCTGCTCCTGCGTCCACACCATCCGGGCGCCCTCGTGGGCCGTGGGCCACTTTGCCTGGTAGCTGCCGTCGGAGACGCCCGGGGAGAAGCTCGGGATGTCCAGGTAGCTCTCCCGGTTGTCCTTGATGTGCTCCAGCGCGACCCGCCACGGCATGTCGGCGTACGGCGCGAGCTCGCCAGGCGACTCGTGGACATGCACGTCGGTGTCCACGATGAGGACATCCTCGAGAGATTCGGAGGCCGCGGCCGAGCTCGGGCGTTGACGTGTCTCTAGTTGCGTCATCGTTGTGGTACTCCTCCCGTTCTCACTGCTCGCCGTCGATGGTGATCGCGGCGGTGGGGCAGGACCGAGCCGCCCGCCTGAGCTGGTCGATCGTGGCGCGCTCGGCGTCGACGACGGTGGCGACACCGTCGTCGTCGAGCTCGATGCTGCCCTCGGAGATGTGCACGCAGTTACCCGAGCCGATGCACACCTCCCGGTCGATGTCGACAGTGATGGCCAACGTCCATTACCTCCCCTGGTCGGGCGGACACATCGACGCCGCGAGCTCCTTGCGAGCCTTCGCGAACTCGCGGGGCTGGCCGGATACGAACACACCGATCAGCTGCCCCGACCGGTAGTACCGAGCTACGAACCGTGCCGGGTCGTCACCTTCGACTCGCACGTCATCCCAACCAGCCGCCCGACCAGCCCACTGGAGCTTCACGCCATGCTGATCGGACCAGACGAACGGCAGTGGCATGAAAGGTTCGGCCGAGCCGAGCACTGTCTTGGCCACTGCAGTGCCGTGGCGCCCGGCCGTGTCCCAGTGCTCGACCCGGCACAGACTCTCGTAGGCAGGATGCCACCAACGCGCGCAGTCGCCGGCGGCGAACACCGAGTCCACCGAGGTACGACAGCTGGCGTCGGTGACGATGCCGTGGTCGAGCTCGAGACCCGAGCCCGTCAGCCAGTCGGTTGCTGGGGCCATGCCGACCCCGACGACCACGGCGTCGGCGGACAACGTGGTCCCGTCATCGAGATCGACTCGGTAGCCGGACTGGCTCGCGCTGACCGCCCTCGCTCCGACGCCGGTCACTACCTTGACGCCGCGCTCGCGGTGCAGGGCGGCTACTCGCGTGCCTACCTCGGCACCGAGCATCGCCTCGAGCGGAGCACCGGCCTGCTCGACGAGCGTCACGTCGAGCCCGCGCGTTACCGCGGCACTGGCCACCTCACCACCGATGAAGCCCCCACCGATCACCACGAGTTGGCCACCGCGGGCGAGGATCGCCCGCAGCCGATCCAGGTGGGTGGCCTCGCGCATCACTGCCACGCCCGGGGCATCCAGGGCAGGCGGCAGGACCGGTCGGCCGCCGACGCACAGCACCAGGCTGTCGTAGCGTCTCGCGGTGTCGTCACTGAGCTGGACTCGTCGGGCATCGGCGTCCAACGCGACTGCCGTCACGTCGAGCAGCAGCTCGATGCCCTGGTCGGTGTACTCCGATCGCGGCGCCAGAGGCACCAGGTCGACGTCCTCGACCAGCATGTCCTTCGACAGGAAGGTGCGGTCGTAGGGTGGGTGTCGCTCTCCGCTGATCACGGTGACCGTGCCGTCATGGCCGAGGCGGCGCAGCTCCAGGGCGCACCGGTGAGCCGCAACCCCGCCACCCACCACGACGACGTCCCGCGTCACGCAGAGACCTCCTCGAGTTTCTTGTTCCTGGTTTCCGGCCCGAGCACGGCTACCGTCACCGCCCCGATCGCCATGAACACGGCGGCAACCGCGAAGGCGGCACCGTTCCCCCATGCGGCCAGTACGGTCGGCATGATCAAAGGCCCGACCACGGCACCGATGCGGCCGAAGGTCGAGGCTGTACCGCACCCCGTCGCCCGGAACCTGGTGGCGAAGATCTCGGGGGTGTACGCGTAGAGCGCCGACCACATACCGAAGAAGCAGAACTGCATAAAGCAGCCGACGATGACCAGCCCGACGGTTGTGCCCATCTGGCCGTAGGCGTAGGCGGCGATCGCGCTGAGCAGCACGAACCCGACGATCGTCGGCCGCCGGCCGATGCGTTCCAGCAGCCACGACGCGATCAAGAAGCCGGGGATGCCGCACAGCGCCGTCCCCAGGACGAACCCGATCGACTTCGCCACCGTCATGCCGCCGTCGGCGAGCAGCTTCGCCTGCCACGTGGTGATCCCGTAGTAGCCGAGCAGGACGCAGAACCAGAGGGTCCAGATCATGACGGTGCGGACTCGATACGAACGGCCCAACAGCTCCATCACTGGCGCGCGACCGGAGGCTTCGGCGCTCGCGGGAACGTCTTCTACCGGCGGTAGCGGCTGCCCGTACGCGGTAGCGACCTTTTCCTCGATCTCGTCGAGGGTCCTCGACGCATCGCCGTGCCGTCCCTTCACGACGTACCAGCGCACCGACTCGGGGATCGAACGTCGCAGGTACAGGGCATACAGCGAGAGCACTCCCAAGAGCACGTAGAGGCTACGCCAACCCAGCGTCGGCACGAGGACAAGCGAGACCGCGCCGCAGGTGATGAACCCAAGCGGCCAGAAACCCTCGAGGTAACCGAGGTAGCGCCCCCTGACCTTCGACGGGACGAACTCGGCCAGCAACGACTGCGCGACGGGGAACTCGGCACCCATGCCGAACCCGATGAAGAACCGACATATCAACAGCGAGGTGAAGTCCCAGGAGAAGGCGGCGATGAAGCTAGCGAGTCCCCAGCAGAGCATGCTGGTGGTGAAGACGGGTCGACGCCCGAAACGGTCCGCGAGCGCACCAGCGGTGCTGGCACCTACGGCCATCCCGACGAAGCTCCCGCTCGCCAGCATTCCCGCCTGCCAGGCCGTCAGCGCGAACTCGGAGCTGATCGGCGCGAGCACGAAGGTGAGCGCGGCGAGATCCATCGAGTCGAACAACCACGCGGTCGCGATGATCACGAACAGCCGCTTCTGGTACCGGGTGAGGGGGAGCCGTTCCAGCCTCCCGGTGAGGTCCCTCGCGGCGGCGTCGCCTACGCGGGAGACATCTCCAGGTGAGGGACCCGATCCGGCGTGGTACGCCATGACTGGTGCTCCGATCGTCATCGTTGACTTGAGCAGGCCGTTCTCCCCCGGTGGATCTGCCTCCTTCGCGTCAAGGGTGTCGACGTAACGTCGGTAACTGATATATGAGACGTGGCTGTACCATAAGACAGGTGTCGCAGCGAGTCAACGCCGAGCAGCTGGTAACCCAGCCGGAGAACGAGCGCCGGTCGCTATACGAGATCGCGTATGCCGAAATTCGGGACCTGCTGATCAGGGCGGTCATCCCACCGGGCGCACCAGTTCGCGAGGACCAGCTGACCAAGCAGCTCGGTGTGGGACGCACCCCCGTGCGCGAGGCCATCAAGAGGCTGGAAGCCGAGTGGCTGGTTAACGTCTATCCCCGTCGGGGGGTCTTCGCCACCGACGTCCACCTGACCGACCTGGCGGTGCTCACCGAGGTGCGCTGCCAGCTGGAGGGTGTGGCAGCCGAGCTGGCCGCGGCGAGAGCGAACCTCGCGCAGCGCGAACAGCTACGTCAGCTGCTCGAGGACGCCGACAAACGCGGCACGGCCGCCACCGAGCAGATCGACTTCGACAGCGCCGTGCACCGCGCGGTCTACCGGAGCGCACGCAACACCTACCTGGAGACGACGCTCACCCAGTACTACAACCTGATCATCCGGATCTGGCACGTGTTCCTCGATCGGCTACCCGAGATCACCGACCACGTCAGTGAGCTGGTCCCCATCCTCGAGCACATCCTGGCCGGCGAGGGCGAAGCGGCACGCACACTGATGGTCGATCACGTGAAGGGTTTCGAGCGCGCGATCCTGTCGGTCGTAGGCTCCTAGTGTCGCGCGACGAACGTGTCCACAGCGGCTGCGAAACCGGCCGGGTCGGCGCCCATCAAGCTATGACCGCCGCCTGGCCACATCCGCAGCTCTGCGTCGGGTAGTCGCGCAGCGAGCGCCTCGGCGTGTTCCGGCGGGCATTGGTCGTCGTTGTCGCCGTGCAACAGTAGGCACGGCACCTGAAGGGAGCTCAACGTCGATCGGTAGTCGGCCCGGCTCGCATGCCACCAGCTGGCGGCCACGGCGTACGGGTCGGCGGCCTCGGTGAGGCCGAGCCGGAAGGCGCGCTCCCGCGCTTCCGAGACCACCTCCTCGTCCGACCGCCCCTCGAACCATCGGATGTCGGCCAGGTGCGCGGTACCGCCTATCAGCACGAGCGCACGTGGCATCGGCCAACCCTGGCGCAGGTACTCGAGGGTCACCAGCACTCCCATGCTCCACCCGATGAGGGCGACCGGCTCACCGACCGCCTCGATCACGGCACGCACGTCGGCCGCGAAACACCGCATCGAGTAACGCTGCCGCTCGGTAGGGACGACGGAAGGCTTGCGGCCACGCAGGTTCGGGGCCACCACGGTGTAACGCATCGCGAGCCTGCTCCCCACGTCTGTCCACACACCCGCGGTGCCCTGGATGCCGTGCAAGGCGATCAGCAGCGGGCCCCGCCCGATGGTCCGGTAGTGCAGCGGCCCATAGGCAGTGAGGACCACGCCGTCCGCCCACTCGTGCCCGCCCATACTCGATGGTCCCACGCCCTTCAAGGGGCAGCCGGCTTTCGGTCTCCCGCGCCGGCCGCGGATTGCAGCGGGCGACCCACGAGGGCCTGAACGTCGTCGAGTCCTGGAACGCGCCAACGCGGTCACCTTCTACGGCAAGGGTGGCGGCCTGGCCGCCAGCCTGCGGATCCTGCAAGCTGCGCTCGTCTACGTGAAAACGCTCGTGCTCCAAGACCTGCTCGCCGAACCGGAATGGGCTGACGTGCCCGCACCTCGAGGACCAGTGTGGCCTGACCCCGTTGTTCTGGTCCCACGTCCTGCCCTACGGCGAGGTGATACTCAACATGAGCAGCAGGCTCCCGCTCGGCACGACCTGACCGGCGGCGTGCCCGATCGGGGATCGCTCAGCGGACGTACAGGGCGTGGAGAGGCCTTGGGTCTCATTCGTCAGGGGTCAAGAGTGTGGCGTCGCCGGTGGTGAACTTCCGACAGTGCATTCTGCCGAGCCGGAGACCTGGCTCGGCAGACGGCGGCGCAGCGGCTGCTCGAAGGCGCCGCCGCCCACTGTGCTGCATCGAGCTCATTGCAGGCCGCCGAGCCCGCCGCCCCGCCTACGAGTCATCGTTTCGGTGCGGGTTGGCTGTCGCCAGCGCGTAGATCCAGGCTCTTCTGCCCGATCGCAGCGTGTATCGCGATCGGGTGTAGGCATCGTCCTCGTAGGCGTCGGCCGCAGCGAGGTCGTCGTCGTCCAGCTCGAATACGGTGCCTTCGACGACTGCATCGGGATCGGCTGACGGTAGCAGCATCGGGTGAACGTCGGATCCGCTGGCGGCGATGACGGCCGGGTCGGTGACCCGCACCTCGCTCAGGACGTGGCCGATCACGGCGTCGGCGACCCCGGGCAGACGGCGCCCGAACGTCGCCTTCTGTACGGCGACACGCTGCAGCGTGCCATAGGAGAACAGCAAGTTGCTCATGTCTGCTCCGTTCTCTCGTGCGCGCAGCCGCAGCTGCGCCGGCGGATGAGCTCGAGATCCAGCTCTCGCCCTGCCGCCTGCTTGCCATCTGTGGACGCCAGTAGTGCGTCGACCGCTTCGGCGCCGATCTCGCCGAACGGCGCTCTCAGAACGGTGAGCGCCGGGGTGAGGTACGCAGACAGCATCGTGCCGTCGATGCCGACGAGTGCCAGGTCGTCGCCGACCCGCCTGCCCAGCTCGGCAGCAGCGCGCAGAGCGCCGACAGCGTACTCGTCCGTCGTAGCGCAGATCGCGGTCACCTCGGGTGAGTGGACGAGGAGATCACGGGTCTCGAGATAGGCCGACCGATTCAGGTTCGCGTAATCGCAAGTGCGGGACCAGGTCTCGGGTGCCGGTCCGTCCAGCGTGCCCATCGTGTCCCGGTAGCCACGTGCCCGGCGGTCGACCGGCGAATCGGCCGACGGACCGGTCAGGCAGGCGATCGCGCGGTGGCCGTGCTCCACCAAGTGCCGCGTGGCCATCCGTCCGGCTTCGATGTCGCGACCGACGACGTTGATCGCGCCGGCCACATAGCGGTGCATCACGACGTGCGGTACGGAGTTCGACGCCAGCCAGCTCGGCGCGGACCCGTCGTTCTCACTGGGGGCCAGGAGCACGCCATCCACCCGGGCGTCTACCAGAGCACGGACCTGCTGCATCTCGCGGTCTGCGCTGAACTGGCTGGCCGCCACCAGCAGCCGCCTGCCCCCGGCGGACACGGCACTCTCCACCGCCGCGGTGAGCTCGGCGAAGAAGGCCTTGCCGAGGTCCGGGACCACCAGGCCGATCGTCTCGGTGCGGCGCGCCCGCATGGCGCGCGCCAGGCTGTCCGGCCGGTAACCTAGGTCGGCGATCGCCTGCTGCACCCGGATCCGGGTGGCCTCCGCCACAGGACGGGGGCCACTGTTGAGCACATAGCTGACCACCGCCGTCGAGGTACCGGCACGCTCGGCGACGTCGCGGAGCGTCGGTCGTCCCATAGATCCTCCGGTGTCTTGACACTCGCCCGGCTCCCGTTGCAAGCTCAGCGTAGTCTAATCGATTAGAGGATCCAATGGCCGGTTGCCGTCTGGCTGCCACGCTGTCGTCGGTGAGTCGTGATCGTGCCGCCATGACCAGGCCCGTCCTGGTCGTCGACACCGACACCGCGTCGGACGACGCGGTCGCGCTCCTCCTCGCGGCGCTGTCGCCCGATGCCGAGCTCGTCGCCGTGACCACCGTGGCAGGCAACGTCCCGGTCGAGCAGGCCACCCGCAACGCCCTGATCACCCTTGATCTCGGGTGCGCCGGCCACGTTCCCGTGTTCGCGGGTTGCGACCGGCCGATGGTCCGCCCCTTCTGCTCGGCACAGCACGTGCATGGCCGCGACGGGATGGGCGAGACGGAGCTGGCCGAGCCGCGAAGCAGCGCCCAGGCAGAGCACGGTTGCTCCGGCTGTCACGCGAACACCCCGCCGGATCGCTCACCCTCGTCACCCTCGGGCCGCTGACCAACGTCGCAGCCGCACTGCTACGCGACCGCGCATTGCTGGAACGGTTCCGTCACATCGTCTGCATGGCCGGCAACGGCGACGCGGTCGGCAACATCGGCGCCACCGCGGAGTTCAACGTGTGGGCAGATCCCGAGGCTGCGGCGGTCGGGCTCGCGGCCGCAACTCCCGAGCGGGTGACCTTCGTCGGCTGGGACGCCGCCCGCCGTGACGCGGTCATCACTTCGGAACTCCAAGGCAGGCTGCGTGCCCTCGACACTCCGCTGTCGCGGTTCGTCGACGACATCAACAGCAAGGTCGCCGATTGGGCGGCCGGCGTCACCGTACTGGACGGCTACGATCTCCCCGACCCCGCCACGATGGCAACCGTCCTCGAACCCGACATCGTCACCGAGTCCGAGGAAGCCCTCGTCGATCAGGTTCGTGGTCAGCTCGTCATCGACCGCCGCCTGAACGCCGGCGCTGCCAACGTACGACTGGTGCGCCGCCTCGACGCCGATCGATTCGCCCAGTTGCTGGTCGACACCTGCTTCGTCGACGTTGCGGCGGCACCGTCGTGCCGAGGATTGGCGCCGTGACCGGTTCACGCTACGAGCTGCACTGCCACCTCGACGCCAGTGTGCGCCCGGAAACGATCGCCGACCTCGCACGTTCTGCCGGGTTCACGCTCAACGGACCGATATCTACGCTGGCTGTGGCACCTCCCGACGTCGGCAGCCTGCGAGCGTTCCTGCCCTACATCGACGTCGCCGTCGACGTCCTACAGACCGGCGATGCCCTGCACCGAGCGGCGCGCGAGCTCGTCGAGGACTGGCACCGTGACGACGTGACCTACGGCGAGGCCAGGTTCGCACCGCAGCTGCACACGCGTCTCGACCTGACCATCGACGACGCCGTGTCCGCTGTCGCTCGCGGTCTGGCCGACGGCGAGTCCACGACAGGCGTGCAAACCGCGTTGCTACTGTGCTGCCTGCGACACCAGAGCCCCGACGTGAGCCTCGAGGTCGCCGACACCGCCGTACACCGACGCGGACTCGTCGCCGGGCTCGACCTCGCCGGGGACGAGGCGCTTCCCGGCGCCCCGCACGTCGAGGCGTTCGACCTGGCCCACCGGGCTGGTCTGCCCGTGACGGTGCACGCCGGCGAGGCGGTGGGACCGGCCAGCGTCTGGGAGGCGCTCGATATTCTCGGCGCCCGGCGCATCGGTCACGGTGTGCGCGCGGTCGGTGATCCCGTACTCGTGGACCGGCTGGTCCGCCAGGGCATCGCATTGGAGACATGCCCCCGCTGCAACGTCCTCACCCGAGCCGTTCCCAGCCTCGAGCAGCATCCCGTCGACGCGCTGCTTCGCCGCGGCGCGCGGGTGACCGTGTCCACCGACGCCAGGACGACAGCCGACACCACGCTCGACCGCGAACTCGGCGACCTCGCGATGGTCCACGGCTGGGAACTTGCGGAGCGGTCACGGACCCAGACGTATGCACGGGAGGCCGCGTTCGGAGACCCGTACAGAAAGGTCGCACCACCGACAGGGATGAGACCACGAGATTGAGATCCTTCACAAGGCCGTCGTCGACGAGAATCGGACGAGTACGAGCGATCTGGCGATACCCGGTAAAGTCCATGGCGGCCGAGACCTTCGAAGCCGCGGAACTTTCCTGGCACGGTCTGCTCGGTGACCGCCGGTGGGCGTTCGTACGCCCGGGACAGGAGACCAACGGCTTTCCGTGGCAGACGATCCGCGAACACCCGCGGATGTGCTTGTACCGGCCGCGACTACGAGAACCGGACCGGCCCGAGGCGTCGGCCGTCGACGTGCTGTGCCCCGATGGGGACATCATGTCCGTCACCGACCCGTCTCTCACCAGCCGACTCGGCGACAACCTCCGACCCATGCGGCTCGATCGCGGCACGTTCGACTCGATGCCCCTGTCCATCATCACGACGACAACGGTCAGCGAGCTCGCCGCGCGCGCCGGAGTCTCCGACGACGGGCGGCGATTCCGCCCCAACCTGCTGGTCGAGCCGACGGTTGACCGTCCGTTCACAGAGGACGACTGGATCGGCTCGACCCTGCACATCGGCGACGCAGCCATCCGGATCGACCGCAGAGATCCCCGCTGCGTGATCGTCAACGTGGATCCGGCTACCGGCATGATCAACCGCGAGATGTTGAGGACCGTCGCCCGGCAACACAACAACCGGATCGGCGTCTACGCCTCCATCATCCGTCCCGGGCACATCAACGCCGGCGACGACGTACGCACCGAGCCGTCATCGTCGACACACCCGGACGCCGTCACGCCCGGCAGTGAGGGCGAGAAGTGACATGATGCGCCAGCAGGTTGACGGACTTGGCGAAGTGAACGCCCAACATCAAGCGGACCTGCCAGGCTTCCCCGGTCCTTGGCTCGCGGCCGCTTCGCTGATCCTGGGCCCGATCGCGATGCTCGCCGGCGTGCTGGTCGGGTCGGGGTCCCCTTCTTCTTCCCGGAGCAGCTGGCGGCCTTTCTGCAGCAGTCGGGCCGGATGCGGTGGGCGTACGCCCTCTTCCTCGCCGGCAACATCGCACTCTTCCCGGGCGTCATCCATCTCGCCCAGCAGATCTGTCGGCGCCGTCCGTACGGTGTGCAGCGGGCGGCCAGCCTGGTCCGCGATGTCTACACCACGACGGAGTGGGTAGTGGCCCCGCTCAACGGCGCCATCCTGATCGGTTGGATCGTGCTCGCGGTCGGGGCATTCCTGGCGAAGGTGATGCCGGTGAGCCGCTGTCTCGGGCTCCTGGCCATGGCGGCGCTGATGATCGGCATCCTGAAGGGGACCCGCATGGGATTGTGACACTGCGTACCGCGGATCGTCCGGACCGACGTCGCATGATCACCGGGTTGATTACCCTGGTTGTCGCCGCTCCATTGTTCTGGACGTCGATCCGACTACCCGCCGCGGTTACCTGACGAAGATCAACAAGCACGTTCCCTATCGCTCGGATCGACGCCGAGGTCGTCGACTCCTTGCTGTCTGAGGCACTGGCCACCCTGCTCGCCCGCACCTCGCAGAGCCGCAGCATCAAGATCCGCGACCTCGCCGCCCGGGTGGTCGCCAGCGAAGGCGAGGCCCGCCGACTGGCACGCCCTGCTGGCTCTGCCCGGTCGTCGGGATAGCCAGGGCTAGAGCGTGTTCTTGGCTTCTACCGGTCATCGGTACTTCGTCATGGCGGTTGTGGCCGATGAATGCGGCTGAGGTGGCGGGCCAGGCGACGCGGCGTAGCTGTCGAGTCCTGACCGTTGGCGCAGGAAGACGCCGAGGAGGTCGCTGGCCGGTATCAGCGCCCGGGCTGTCAACGAGGAGCACATTTCGCAACCAATGCGGCGGGATAGCTGGCGGCGGGTGAATCACCATCGTGCCGGCGCGCACCCGCCTCCCCGCGTTCGCGACGCAGGCCGCGACGCCACTACCGCCGCTTCCGCTGCGCCGCACGCCGGCGCGACTGTGGGGACCAGGCAGTGTTGTCGGCGACGACGGCAAGCACTGCATGCACACGCGGTTCTGTCGCGCCGTACCACCAGCTCCCAGCTGCTGTCGAGGGGGCATGCCCACAGCACAGAACCGACTGCCGCCGCCGACGCAGTGACGCTCGCCAGCTCGCACCTGGCACGGTGACAGGGCTCCTGACCGCCTCCCAGTTTCTGCTGCAGTTCGCCGCGGATCGTTACTGTCGCCGACGCGTGAAAACTGACCCCGTGTCGACGCCCGAATGTTCACCCCTTTTGCTCGGATCCTGGCTCGAGTCGAGCCGGGAGGTGGAGAAGGGGTGTTGTCCGTGGAGGACTGGGCTGAGATCCGCCGGTTGCATCGTGCGGAGGGGATGCCGATCAAGGTGATCGCCAGGGTGGTGGGTGTTCGAAGAACACGGTGAAGCGTGCGCTGGCCTCGGATGCGCCAACCGAGGTACCAGCGGCACCGAACGGGGTCGATCGTGGACGCGGTCGAGCCGCAGATCCGGGAGCTGCGGCCGGTGTTCTTGCCACCGGACCCGGCCAGCCGGACCCAGTACGTGGCTGGGGAGATTGCGCAGTGCGACCTGTGGTTCCCGCCGACCGAGGTGGCGGTCGGGTTCGGGCAGGCCCGGTCCGCTGCGCAGTTGCCGGTGCTCACGATGGTGTGTGGGTATTCCCGCTGGCTGCTGGCGCTGTTGCTGCCGAGCCGGCGGGGCGGAGGACCTGTTCGCGGGCTGGTGGAGCCTGCTGCAGCGGCTGGGTGCGACACCGCGGGTGCTGGTCTGGGACGGCGAGTCCGCGATCGGGCGGTGGCGCGTCGGCCGGGTCGAGCCCACTGAACAGTGCCAGGCGTTCCGCGGCACCCTCGGCACGAAGGTGATCATCTGCCGTCCGGCGGATCCGGAGGCCAAGGGCCTGGTCGAACGCGCGCACGACTGGCTGGAGCGATCGTTCCTGCCCGGCCGAACCTTCACCGCGCCGGGCGACTTCAACTCCCAGCTGGCCGACTGGCTGGTGATCGCGAACCGGCGTCCGCGGCGAGCGCTGGGCTGCGCCCCGAGCGACCGGGTCACTGCGGACACTCAGGCAATGCTGGCGTTGCCGCCGGTCGCGCCGGCGGTCGGCTGGCGGTGCTCGAGCCGGCTGGGCCGCGACCACTACGTGCGACTCGATAGCAACGACTACTCGGTGCACCCCGCGGTGATCGGCCGCCGGGTCGAGGTGATCGCCGACCTGGACCGGGTCCGGGTACTCTGCGAGGGCAAGGCCGTTGCCGACCACGAGCGGGTCTGGGCCAAGCACCTGAGCATCACTGACCCCACCCACGCCGCGGCGGCCAAGACGCTGCGCCGCAGTCACCTCGACCTCGTCCGCGCCACCACCACGGCGTCTGGCGAACCCAACGGCGACGCAGACGTCGAGGACCGTCGGCTCACCGACTACGACGCCGCGCGCGGCCTCACCGAGACCATCACTGGCGCCGTTGAAGGTGGGGTGGCGTGATGGCCACCACCCGCGCGACAACGCGTGCGAAGACCAAGACGCCGGCGCGGGACACTGCTGCCGAGCTCGCCTATCTCACCCGAGCGTTGAAGGCGCCGACCCTGCGCGAGTCGGTGGACCGGCTCGCCGACGGCGCTCGCACGGAGTCGTGGACGCATGAGGAGTTCCTCGTCGCCTGCCTGCAACGCGAGGTCGTTGCCCGGGAGGCCCACGGCGGTGAAGGCGGCATCCGCGCCGCCCGGTTCCCGCCCCGCAAGAGCCTGGAGGAGTTCGACTTCGATCACGCCCGCGGTCTGCACCGCGAGACGATCGCGCACCTGGGCACCCTCGACTTCGTCACCGCCAGGGAGAACGTGATCTTCCTCGGTCCACCCGGCACCGGCAAGACCCGCTGTGAGACTCAGATCTGGTAGCCCAAGCCATGGGCGCCACCGGTGCGGACTGGGTCGTTTGTCCGGGCTGACTTTCTCTCACCGTTGGACTTCGGTCGGGCAGGAAGCGAGTCTGTCGCTGTGGAGGACGCACGGTCGGCTGGTTATCCAACACGCAACCGCCTAACCGGTTGATTGCCGCGGTCATCTCGGTGATCGCTGCCAGTGTCGGTGCCGGTGACCATGACTGACCCGAAAAACTCATTGGCCGGCCACGTGGTCGCGCCTTCGCCTTGGATATGTCGTCGTGGTCGCCGGCACCGGCCTGGTCCACCGAATCGCTGGCCTGACGCTTCTATGTCTGGTGTCAAGCCAACAAGATCAGCATCTGTGCTTACCCGGTCGGGTGAGCGGATAGTGCCGTCATTTGTCGGTAGAGCTGGCGGGCGATGTAGCGCTTGAGGCACCGACGGATTTCGCGGGGCGAG
>WHTA01000052.1 GCA_009379825.1 Streptosporangiales bacterium | reverse complement strand
GTCGTGCTGGAACCGAGCCCCCGTAGGCCCCCACGTTCCCTGGTCGGGCTGGAACCGAGCCCCCGTAGGCCCCCACGTTCCCTGGTCGGGCTGGAACCGAGCCCCCGTAGGCCCCCACGTTCCCTGGTCGGGCTGGAACCGCGTTCGCTGGCTCGATGGAACCGGTGGACCGGCAAGATCGACAAAGCTCGCGACATGACCGCTCAGTGGCGAGGAGCCGTAGTGCCCAAGAAGCCGAACCGAGGCCCGAACGCACAGACCGTCGGCACGCCGGACGGGCGAACACGCGAGGAGATTCCGGAGGGCCAGCGCCCCAAGGGGAAGCAGCAGCAACGCGGTGACCGGCGCGGTTCGCGCGACAACGGGGCCGGTCGCGGGTAACCCTCCGCGCGTCGCCGGGGGTTGCGGTATGCGCAGCGAGGCGGGACAGTGGATGCCCGGCAGACTGAGGGGGCCTCGTGTCGTACTCGGACGGCTTCGGCGGTGGCTTCGAGACCATCCCCGCCCGCGGGTTCGTGGTCGCAGCGGGGCAGGGCAGCGCGCTGCCGGGTGCCGGCGGCGAGGTGCTGGCGTCGGCCGCGGACACCGGTGGCCTGTTCAGCCTGATCCGCAGCCACACACCCGCCGGGGACGTGGTGCCGCTGCACGTCCACAGCGGTACGGACGAGTGCTTCTTCGTGCTCGAGGGGCGCTACGACATCGTCTGCGGTGACGACAGCTTCCACGCGGAGCCGGGCTCGTTCGTCTACCTGCCGCGCGGTGTGCCGCACCGCTACACTGTCGGCGAGAGCCCGGCGGTCAAGCTGATCCTGTCCGTGCCCGGCGGCATCGAGAGCTACTTCACCGACATGGGCTCAGGTGCCGACGCCGAGGAGCTGACCCACAGGCACGGCGTGACCTTCCTCGCCGGCTGAGTTCTGCGCGTCCGTTCACGAAGCTTTCAGCGGTTCTCCAGGCTGGCGGCTCACGCTGGGCGGCATGAGTACACCGACACCGTTCCCACCGCCGCAGTACCACGAGCCACCACCGCCACCGCCGCCACCGCCGCCGGCGCAGCCGAAGCGTCGGGGCGCGCTCGCGTTCGTCGCGATCGCCGCCGTCGCCGGCCTGGTCGGCGGCGGCGTGGGCGCCGGCACCGTGTACCTGGTCGACCCGGGCACGCAGGCGGTCGTCAGCGGGCTCCCGGGCAAGGACGACGACGCGCAGGCACCGACCGGCGACGCGACGAAGGCCGCCGAGCGGGTGCTGCCGAGCGTGGTCTCGATCACCGCGAGCGGCGGCACGAGCGCAAGCGAGGGGTCGGGCTTCGTGATCAGCTCTACCGGTCACATCCTCACCAACAACCACGTCGTGGCGGGCGCTGAGCAGGGCGGCGAGCTCACCGTGACGCTGCGGTCGGGGAAGCAAGTCGCGGCGAAGGTCGTCGGCACCGACCCGACGACCGACCTCGCGGTGATCAAGGTCGACGGCGTGGAGAACCTGAAGCCGGTGGCACTCGGCGACTCCACGTCGCTTGCGGTCGGCGCACCGGTCGTCGCGATCGGCTCGCCGCTGCGGCTGTCCGGCACCGTCACGTCGGGCATCGTGAGCGCGCTCGACCGACCGGTGCGTACCAGCGGGTCAGGCGACAGCCCGTTCGGCGGCGTGGAGCGCGACAGTGCCGTGCTGGACGCCATCCAGACCGACGCGGCCGTCAACCCGGGGAACTCGGGCGGGCCGCTGGTGGACGGCAACGGACGTGTCGTCGGCATCAACTCGGCGATCGCCACCGTCGGCGGCGACCAGGCGTCCAGCCAGTCGGGGAACATCGGCGTCGGCTTCGCCATTCCGATCGGCGAGGCGTGGCCGATCGCCAAGGAGCTGATGGCCGACGGCACTGCGAGCCACGCACAGCTCGGCGTGCAGGTGTCGGACGCCCAGGAGGGCGACGCCGCAGGCGGTCACATCGCGACGGTCGCCGACGGTGGCGCGGCCGAGAAGGCGGGGCTGCGTGCCGGCGACGTGGTCACGAAGGTGGGCGAGCGCAGGATCGACAGCGCGGACGCGTTGATCGCGGCGATCCGTGCCCACCGGCCGGGCGACGAGGTGACCATCACCTACCGCAGGGGCGGCGACATGCACACAGCAACCGTCACCCTCGACAGCGACGACTGACCGCCTGACGCACCACGCGAAGGAGCGCTCCCCGGGGGGAAGCGCTCCTTCGCGGGGCCCGGCGGTCAGTTGCCGCCGCGGCGCAGCACCTCGGTGACCCGGTCGGCGGCGCGTACGACGGCTTCCGCGTAGAGCCGGCCGGGGGCGCGGCCGAGCCGGTCGATCGGCCCGGAGACGGAGATCGCGGCCACCACGCGGTTTCCCGGCCCGCGGACGGGCGCCGAGACGCTCGTGACACCGCGCTCGCGCTCGCCGACGCTCTGCGCCCAGCCCCTGCGGCGCACCTGGGCCAGCGATGTCGCGGTGAACTTCGCGTTGCGCAGCCCCCGGTGCAGGCGCTCGGGTTCCTCCCAGGCGAGCAGGATCTGCGCCGCCGACCCGGCGGTCATCGGGAGCGCACTGCCGACCGGCACCACGTCGCGCAGCCCGCCGCTGAGCCGTTCCGCGGACGCGACGCAGACGCGGCTGTCGCCCTGCCGGCGGAACAGTTGCGTGCTCTCGCCGGTCTGGTCGCGCAGTTGCGCGAGAATGGGTCCAGCCGTGGCCAACAGCCGGTCCTCACCGGCCGCCGTGGCGAGCTCGCCGAGGCGGGGCCCGAGGACGAACCGTCCCTGCGCGTCTCTGGTGACGAGGCGGTGGTGCTCGAGTGCCACGGCGAGCCGGTGAGCAGTGGGACGGGCCAGACCCGTCGAGGCGACGAGGGAGGCAAGCGACGACGGTCCGCTCTCCAGAGCGGAAAGAATGCGTACGGCTTTGTCGAGAACGCCGACACCGCTAGAGTTGTCCATGTCTCGATACTTCCATCTCATGATCCGAGACACAAGACTTACAAGTCACACCCCGATGTGACAAGCGTCAAACCAAGGAGCGCAGTGATGGGCCGTACATTAGCGGAGAAGGTCTGGGACGCGCATGTCGTCCGGCAAGCCGACAATGAGCCGGATCTGCTCTACATCGACCTCCACCTGATCCACGAAGTGACGAGCCCGCAGGCCTTCGACGGGCTTCGGCTCGCGGACCGTACGGTGCGCCGTCCCGACCTCACCATCGCCACCGAGGACCACAACGTCCCGACCACCGACCTCGGCCTGCCGATCGCCGACCCGGTCTCGCGCACCCAGGTCGAGACACTGCGTAAGAACTGCGCCGAGTTCGGGGTCCGGCTGTACCCGATGGGTGACGCCGCGCAGGGCATCGTGCACGTGATCGGCCCGCAGCTGGGGCTCACCCAGCCGGGCACGACGGTCGTCTGCGGTGACAGCCACACGGCAACGCACGGGGCGTTCGGCGCCATCGCGTTCGGCATCGGCACCAGCGAGGTCGAGCACGTACTCGCGACGCAGACGCTCTCGCAGGCGAAGCCGAAGATGATGGCCGTGAACGCGACCGGCGAACTGCCGTACGGGAGCACGGCGAAGGACCTCGTGCTGGCGCTGATCGCTCAGGTCGGCACGGGGCACGGCCAGGGGCACATCGTCGAGTACCGCGGCGAGGCCTTCAGGAAGCTGTCCATGGAAGGCCGCATGACGGTCTGCAACATGTCCATCGAGTGGGGCGCGAAGGCCGGCATGATCGCGCCCGACGAGACGACGTTCGCGTACGTCGAGGGCCGCGAGAGTGCCCCGAAGGGCGCGGAGTGGGAGAAGGCGCTCGACTACTGGCGTTCGCTGCCCAGCGACCCGGACGCGGTCTTCGACACCGAGGTGCACCTGGACGCGTCCGAGGTGCAGCCGTTCGTCACCTGGGGCACGAACCCCGGCCAGGGCGCGCCGCTTTCTGCGTCGGTGCCCGACCCGGACTCGTTCGACGACCCGGGCGCGCGGGTGTCGGCGCAGAAGGCGCTGGAGTACATGGACCTGCGTCCGGGAATGGCGCTGCGCGACGTCAACGTGAACACGGTGTTCGTCGGTTCCTGCACCAACGGCCGGATCGAGGACCTGCGGGCCGCTGCGGACGTCATCCGCGGTCGGCGGGTGTCTTCGGACGTCCGGATGCTCGTCGTGCCCGGCTCGGTCGCCGTGCGGGCACAGGCGGAGCAGGAGGGACTGGACAAGGTGTTCAGCGACGCCGGGGCGGAGTGGCGCGGCGCCGGCTGCTCGATGTGCCTGGGCATGAACCCGGACCAGCTTGCGCCCGGCGAGCGCAGTGCGTCGACGTCGAACAGGAACTTCGAGGGACGCCAGGGGCGCGGCGGGCGCACGCACCTGGTCTCGCCGCCCGTCGCGGCCGCAACCGCGATCACCGGCCACCTCAGCTCACCGGCGGACCTGGAGGTATGACGATGGAACCGTTCACCACACTCACCAGCCGCGCGGTGCCGCTGCGGCGCAGCAACGTCGACACCGACCAGATCATCCCGGCGTCGTATCTGAAGCGCGTGACCCGTACCGGCTTCGAGGACGGGCTGTTCGCCTCCTGGCGGCAGGACCCGTCGTTCGTGCTGAACGACGAGCGCTACGCAGGCGCCCAGATCCTGGTCGCCGGCCCGGACTTCGGCATCGGCTCGTCGCGTGAGCACGCGGTGTGGGCGCTGCAGAACTACGGCTTCCGGGTCGTGATCGCGCCGCGGTTCGCCGACATCTTCCGCGGCAACTCCGCGAAGAACGGCCTGCTCGTGGTGCCGTTGGCGGCAGAGAGCGTGGAGCAGTTGCAGCAGCTCGCCGAGGACGACCCGACGACCGAGGTCACGGTGGATCTGACGAACAACAAGATCCTCGCACCCGGCGTCGAGGCGGCAATCGAGATCGACGAGTACACGCGCTGGCGGCTGCTCGAAGGGCTCGACGACATCGCTCTGACGCTGCGAAACGTGGACGATGTGACCGCTTTCGAGGAGAAGCGGGCGAGCTGGTTGCCTGTCACCGGCTGACGTTCTCGGGCCCGAAGTAGCCTCTGTGGGGCCCGCAGAGGACGGAAACCGTTGCGACACAAGAAAAAAGTGTCGCTCGGTCGTTGTGTCTTGGCCATTTGCGCCTTAGTCTCGCCGCGAGTCGGGTCGGTAATGACCCGGCGATTAAGTGTCTGCACGGAGGGGAAGTAGTGAACAAGGCACAACTGGTCGAGAAGCTCACCGTCCACTTCGATGGGAACAAGCGGCAGGCGGGTCAGGCACTCGAGTCCGTCCTCGACACGATCACCCTTGCGGTTGCCAAGGGCGAGAAGGTCTCGATCACCGGATTCGGCGTCTTCGAGAAGGTCGTGCGTGGTGCGCGCACCGCGCGTAACCCGCGGACCGGCGAGAAGGTGCGGGTGAAGAAGACCTCGGCTCCGAAGTTCCGGCCTGGTGCGGACTTCAAGGCTTACGTCTCTGGTGCGAAGAAGCCGGCCAAGAAGGCGGCTGCGTCCACGAAGAAGACTGCGGCCAAGAAGTCGACCGCCGCCAAGAAGACCACCGCCAAGAAGGCGGCGCCGGCGAAGAAGACCGCTGCCAAGAAGGCTGCACCGGCGAAGAAGGCCGCCGCCAAGAAGACGACGGCCAAGAAGACGACTGCCAAGAAGGCTGCGGCGAAGAGGTCGCGCTAGCACGGCGTCATCAAGGCCGAAGGCGGCCGTACGCTCGATGCGTGCGGCCGCCTTCGTCGTGTCCTGACCTAGCTACGTTCCCATGGCGGTACGGGCAGCGGGGGCAGGTCGAAGGTCGCCAGCGTGATGATCGTCACCCGGCCGTGCTTCGTCTCGTCGGTGGTGCGCAGCCGGACCCGTTGTCCTAGCCGCAGATGGCGTAGGCCGCCCGCGTCGAAGGCGTTCGCGTCGAAGGCGAGCTCGGTGCCGTCGTCGAGGTAGACCGCACCGGTGCGGGTCTCCGGGTCGAAGGTCTTCACCGTTGCCTGCATGGCTTCGTCCCTCCCTGCGCCGAACGCCGTGCGCCAGACGTTACTCGATACGAAGCTCGCGCAGCAGGTCGCGGGTGTGCGCGCCGACGCCGAGCTGCACCGCGGCGAGCAGGTCCGCGCCGGTGTCGACGTCGCGCCGCACCGACGCTGCGTCCGGCAGCCCTAGTTCCACAGCGCCTGCCCGGCGGTGCTCGCGCGCCGAGTGCTCGCCGAAGAGCGGGTCGAACGCGGTGTCCGCGGTGGTCGTGTACAACGTGGTCCCGGTGCTTGCCATGTCGGGCAGGAACGCGACCGGGTGTTGTGCGGCCTCACCGAGCACCGCCGACAACGGCTCCGGCCGCAGCGCCGGCAGGTCGGCGGAGAGCGCACCGACCGCCGTTGCGTACCCGCGTGCCGCCGACGCACCGTGGCGCAGCGCCGGGTTGAGGCCGGCGTCCGGCTCGTCGCCGACGACGACGGCGCCGAGCCGGCCGAGCAGCTCGGCCGCCCTCGGGTCGTCGGTGACGGCGATCACGGTTGCGACGGCGGGCGCGCTGAGCGCGGCCTGCACGGTGTCCGCCGCCATCGCGAGCGCAAGGTCGCTGCGGCGGTCACGAGCGACGTCGGCCAGCCGCGACTTCGCGACCGGCAACGGCTTCACGGGTACGACCAGTGCCCACGAGGCCACGAGCTGATCCTCTCGTCCAGTGTCTTCGTTGGCCAGTATGCCCACAACCGGCTGCCGGCTGATGGGCTGCTCGACACGACGGAAGACGCAGGACAGACTGTGCCGGTGTCCAGTGCAGAACATCGCGGCCCGTTGCGGCGGTTCGCCGCGGCCGTCGTCGTGCCGCCGTCGAGCGCTCTGACGCGCCGGGTGTGGTTGGGGCACGAGCACATCCCGTCCACGGGCGGCGTCGTGATCGCCTGCAACCACCTGTCCGAGGCGGACCCCGTGGTGATCGCCCACTACCTCTACGGCGCCGGGCGCTTCCCTTGCTTCCTCGCCAAGGACGGTGTGTTCAAGGCGCCGGTGATCGGCTGGCTGCTGCGCCGGCTGGGCCAGATCCCCGTGTACCGGAACTCCCGCCGTTCGGTGGAGGCACTCCGGGCGGCGATCGACGCCGCACGCGCCGGCGCCTGCGTCGTGGTGTACCCCGAGGCCACCATCACCGCGGATCCCGACCTGTGGCCGATGGCGGGGAAGAGCGGTGCCGTACGGATCGCGCTCGAGGCGGACGTTCCGCTGGTGCCGCTCGCCAACTGGGGCGCACAGGCGATGCTGCCGTACCACCGCGCGCCGCGTCCGTTCCCGCCGAAGCGGGTGCGGGTGCTCGCGGGGGAGCCGCTGGACCTGACCGCGTACCGCGGCAGGAGCGCCGACCCGGCGGCCATGACGGAGGCCACCGAAGTCGTGATGCGGCGGATCGCCGACCTGGTGGGCGAGCTGCGCGGCGAGCGGCCGCCTGCCGTGCTGCACGACGGAGGACGAAGGGAAGCTGGGCAGTGACGCGGATCGCGGTGTTCGGTAGTGGTTCGTGGGGGACGACGTTCGCGCAGGTGCTCTGTGACGCCGGTGGCGACGTACGGCTGTGGGGCCGCAGGGCCGAGATCGTGGAAGCGATCAACGCCACCAGGGAGAACCCCGCACACCTGCCAGGGCGGCGGCTGCCGGAGAGCCTCTACGCGACGACCGACGTCGCCGAGGCGTCCGAAGGGGCGGAGATCGTGGTCTTCGCGGTGCCGTCGCAGAGCTTCCGCGAGAACCTGACGAAGTGGGCGGCGGTGCTCGACCCCGGTGCCGTGCTCGTGAGCCTGATGAAGGGTATCGAGCTGGGCTCGTGCAAGCGGATGAGCGAGGTCATCGGCGAGATGACCGGTGCCGCGGCCGACCAGGTGGTCATCGTCAGCGGACCCAACCTGGCGAAGGAGATCGCCGCGCGGCAGCCCGCCGCGACGGTCGTCGCGAGCTCGGCCGCCGCGACCGCGCAACGGGTGCAGGACGCCTGCCACACCGGGTACTTCCGCGCGTACACCGGCACCGACGTGGTGGGCGCCGAGCTGTGCGGCGCGACGAAGAACGTCATCGCGCTTGCCGTCGGCATCTCCATCGGAATGGGGTTCGGGGACAACACCACGTCGATGCTCACCACCCGCGGGCTCGCCGAGAACGTCCGGCTCGGCGTCGCGCTCGGCGCGGACATCCAGACGTTCGCCGGCCTGGCCGGCCTCGGCGACCTGGTCGCAACCTGTGGCTCACCGCTGTCGCGCAACCGCACGTTCGGAGAACGGCTCGGCAGGGGCGAGTCGCTGGCCGAGGTGCTCGCCGACACCCGCGAGGTGGCCGAGGGCGTGAAGTCGTGCCAGTCGGTGCTCGAGCTGGCGACCCGCAGCGGCGTGGAGATGCCGATCACCCAGACCGTCGTCGACGTCGTACACGGCGACGTGGACCCGCCGGACGCCGTGCGCAACCTGATGGGCCGCAGCGCAAAGCCGGAGTGGTACGGCTGACCGTCAGCGCTGCCTCCTGGCGGTCAGCCACGAGGTGACGCCGAGCGCGCCGCCCAACGGCAGCAGGACGATCGCGGGCAGCTGGTAGCGCCAGGAGAACTCGACGAATGCGGGCGTGAGGATCAGCCCGAGCCCGGCCACGGTCACTGCCAGCGCGGCCGGACTGCGTACGGCGCGGCGGCGGACGAGGCCTGCGAGCAGCCCGCAGCCGGCCGCCACCGCGAGCAGTGGGCCCCTGGTGTACATCACGGCCTGGTAGTCGCGGAGGAAGCCGCCGAGGGCAGTGTTCACCCGCGGCTGCTCGCTGTCGTAGTGCGCGGCCGCGTGGTACGGGTTGCCCTGCGCGTACACCGGGTACCTGAGCTGGAACCGCCAGCGTTCCAGCGGTACGTCGCCTGGCGCGGTCGTGCGTACCGGGGCGAAGCCCTTGGCGAAGTCGACCGTGACCGCCTGAGCGAACGCGACGGGTTGGTTCACGATCACCGTACGCGCGAACGTCCGCAGCGCGGCGTTCGCCGCCGCGCCCGTCAGGCCCGTCTGGTTCGCCGGTGACGAGTCGGCGTGGATGTAGTGGTCCTCCCCGCGCCGGTGCTCGGGTGGCTCGCTCGGGCACAGCTCCCGGATCCGGCGCGGTTCGCCGGCCAGCTGGGTGCAGTCGGCGAACGGCGCCACCCGTCCGTACAGCACTTTGCCCTGGTACGGGTTCGGCTCCGGGCCGCCGGCGGCGGTCAGGTACCAGGCGCCGTACACCACCAACGGCAGCGCGAACGTGGCCACCACCGCGCCGGCCGTGGTCAGTCGGCGCCGGAGGTCCTGGCCCACCAGCAGCGCGTAACCGAGCACCACGCCGATGAGCAGCAGCCCGACCGGCCGGACGGTCACCGCGAGGCCGAGCAGCAGGCCGACCGCCGCCGCGGCGGTGGGGTGCGGCTCCCGCCGCCACAGCAAGGTGGCGAACGCGGCCAGGACCAGCGCCTGGAACAGCGTGTCGGTCATGATGTTCTGCTCGATCTGCAGCTGGTAGCCGTCGAGCAGGATCGGTGCCGCCGCCAGTGTCGCCAGCCACCGCGGCGCCTGCCGGCGGAGGAGCAGCGCGTAGATCAGTGCTCCCATGGCTACGCCGAGTAGGTGCTGCACCGTGGTGATGAGAGACAAGTCACGCAGTGGCAGCAGCCAGCCAAGCAGGAGCGCGCTGTAGCCGATCGGCCTGGCCCGGCTCGGGTCCGGGTCACTGTCCGCGGCGGTGGCCAGGTAGCTGAACGAGTCGATGTACAGGATGGCCGGCTCGTATGCGACCTGCACGAGGACGCGGAGCACGCTGCCGCCAAGGGCGACGGCGAGGAAGATCCAGTGCCGACGGGTGAACGCCACCGACACCGAAAAGCAGTGCCGCCACTTTACCGTTTGCATACCTGCTGTCGCCCAGATCGCTTACTGGCCGCCGGTACGCTGGAAAGTGCGACGGTGTCACGGTGCATCCCGACGAAAATACCGTCGCTGCCCCGACGCGCAAACTACGGCACCACGGTGAGGTGACACACCGCGATGCGGATAACGGTTGTCGCGATCGGCTCCCGAGGCGACGTCGAGCCGCTGGTCGCACTTGCCGGCGCGCTCGACCGCGCCGGCCATCGGGTGCGGATCGGCACGGCGCCCGACTTCGCCGGCATGGTGGAGGGCGCCGGGCTCGACTTCGTGCGCGTCGGGCCGTCCGCGCGCGAGGTGCTGAGCGACTCCGAGGGTCGCAAGATGATCAGCGGTGCCGGCGGTGTGGGTGCGCAGGCGATCCGGCTGCGCCGGCTGCTCGAACCCGTCGCCGAGGGGCTGGCGAACGATCTGTGCAACGCGGTCGACGACGCCGAGGCGCTGCTCTTCACGCCGCTGGTGAACGTGGGCGACGTCACGGAGCAGCTCGGGGTGCCGAGCATGCTGGTGTCGCTGTGGCCGAAGAACCGCACGAGCGCGTTCCCCGCGGTCGGGTTCCCCGAGGCACCGCTGCTCGGCGGGCCGTACAACCGGCTCACCCACGTGTTGCTCGAACAGCTGGCCTGGCGACCGTTCCAGCGGCAGGGCAACCGGATCAGGCACACGTTCGGGCAGCTACCGCTGCGCTGGAACACCCCGCTCGGCTACGCGCACAAGCGGCGCCAGTCCGTGTTGTACGGGTTCAGCGAGTCGGTCGTGCCGCGGCCGCCGGACTGGGGTCCGTGGTTGCACATGGCCGGCTACTGGTTCAACGAGCCGGCGCCGAGCTGGTCGCCGCCGGCGGACCTGGTGCGGTTCCTCGACGCGGGCGAACCGCCGGTCGTGATCACGTTCGGCAGCATGGCGTCCTGGGACCCGACCCGGCTGGCGCGGGTGGCGAGCGAGGCGCTCGCGCGCAGCGGCAGGCGGGGCGTGCTCGTCGGCGGCTTCGACCGCGCCGAGCTGGACGACGACCGGATCTGCTACGTGCCGGAGATCCCGTACCACTGGCTGCTGCCCAGGGCGGCGGCCGTCGTGCACCACGGCGGCGCGGGCACCACCGCGGCGACGCTGCGCGCAGGCGTGCCGAGCGTGATCGTGCCGTTCTTCGGCGACCAGCCGTTCTGGGCCCGCCGGGTGGTGGAGCTCGGCGCGGGGACGAAACCGATCCGTGGGCTGTCCGCGGCGAAGCTCACCGCGGCGATCCGGCAGGCGACGTCCGACCCGGGGATCGCCGCCAACGCGGCACGCGTGGGCCGGCGGCTGCGTGCCGAGGACGGTCTCTCGCACGCGGTGAACGTGGTCGAACGCCACTTCGAGCAGTTCGCGTACTCCTGACCGTCAGGTCGCTACCGCGTCCAGGGCCTGGGCGAGGTCGGCCCACAGGTCGTCGACGTTCTCCACGCCGACGGACAGCCGCAGCAGGCCCTCGGGGATGGTCGTCGGCTCGCCCGGCCAGCGCCGCCGCCGCTCCAGCGTCGACTCCACGCCGCCGAGGCTGGTGGAGTTGACCCACAGCCTGAGGTGCTTGCACATGGCGTCGGCGGTCTCCGCGTCCGCGAGCTCGATGCAGACGATGGCGCCGTAGCCGGCCATCTGCTCGGTTGCGCGCGCGTGGCCGGGGTCGTCCGGCAGGCCCGGGTAGCGCACCCGCTGCACCGCCTGGTGGCCGGCGAGCCGCTGCGCCAGCACGCCGGCGTTCTCCTGCGCCCGCTCGACGCGCAGGTGCAGCGTGCGGATGCCACGCAGCGCCAGCCACGTCTCGAACGGGCCGGGGATGGCGCCGGCGGCACGCCGGTGCGCGTCCAGCCGGTCGTAGAGCGCGTCGTTGCGGGTCACGATCGCGCCGAGCTGCACGTCGCTGTGGCCGGCGAGGAACTTCGTCGCGGAGTGCAGCACGGCGTCGGCGCCGAGGTCGAGCGGCCGCTGGAGCAGCGGGGTGGCGAACGTGTTGTCCACCACGGCGACCGCGCCGTGCTCGTGCGCGACGGCGCACGCGGCCGAGAGGTCCGCGACCTCGAGCGCCGGGTTGGTGGGCGACTCCAGCCAGACCATCGCGGCGTTCGGTGCGGTTGCCCGGATGGTGTCGGTATCGGCGACCTCGAGCGTGCGGGCCTCCACCCGCCCGCGCTGCCGTGCCTGCTCGACCAGGGCGAGCACGCCCAGATAGGCGTGCCTTGGCGCGGCGATCGCGGCGCCGTCGGGGACGGTGTCGAGCAGGGCGTTCGCCGCGGCCATGCCGGACGCGAAGACGAGCGCCCGGCCGCCTTCCAGCTCGCCGAGCACCTCCTCGAAGGCCTGCCAGACGGGGTTGCCGTACCGGCCGTACTCCAGGTCGCCGCCGGCGGCGTAGGTGGCGGCGAGGACGAGCGGTGGGTTAAGCGGGGCGTCGGGGGTGTGCGGTGGCCGTCCTGCGGTGACGGCGATCGTGTCGGGCGCGGTGTGGCGAGGTGCGGACGCATCGTTCATGCGCCCATGCTGACAGGCGCCGGTCCGGTCATGAGGAGTATGGTCGCTCGGAATGAGTGAGCAGCCCGACAAGATCCGCGTCGCCGTCGTCTTCGGCGGACGCAGCAGCGAGCACGCGATCTCGTGCTCGACCGCCGGCAGCGTGATGCAGGCGATGGACCCGGAGAAGTACGAGATCGTGCCGATCGGCATCGCGCACGACGGCCGGTGGGTGCTGAGCTCGGCCGAGCCGGAACGCCTCGCCATCGAGAACGGCAAGCTGCCCGAGGTCGACCCGACCGGCGCCGAGGTGGTGGTGCCCTCGGACGGGGCCAGCCGCGGGCTGGTGGTCGTCGAGCAGGACGAGGTGCCGCGTGAGCTGGGCGCCGTCGACGTGGTGCTGCCGCTGCTGCACGGCCCGTACGGCGAGGACGGCACCATCCAGGGCCTGTTCGAGATGGCCGGCATCAGGTACGTCGGTTCCGGGGTGCTGGCGTCCGCCGCGTCGATGGACAAGCACTACACGAAGGTCGTGCTGCAGGGGCACGGCATCGAGGTGGGTCCGTACGTGGTGGTGCGCGACCGGGACTGGCGGCAGCACCGCGACCGGGTGCTCGCGCAGGTCGCGGAGCTCGGCTTCCCGGTGTTCGTGAAGCCCGCACGGGCCGGGTCGAGCATGGGCGTGTCGAAGGCGACCGACGTCGCCAGCCTCGTCGAGGCGGTCGAGACCGCGCGCGAGCACGACCCGAAGGTGCTCGTCGAGGCGATGGTCGACGGCCGGGAGATCGAGTGTGCGGTGCTCGAGGGCCTCGGTGACGACCCGCCTGAGGCGACCCCGCCGGGGGAGATCGGGTACGGCAGCGACCACGAGTTCTACGACTTCGAGGCCAAGTACCTCGACGAGGAGCACCTCGACCTGCACATCCCCGCCGACGTGCCGGCCGCGGTCGCGCAGCGCGCCCGGGAGCTGGCCGTGCAGGTGTTCGAGGCCATGTCGTGCGAGGGCCTGGCCCGGGTGGACTTCTTCTACACCACCGACGGCCGGGTGCTGGTGAACGAGCTGAACACGATGCCGGGCTTCACCCCGATGTCGATGTTCCCGCAGCTGTGGGCCGCCCACGGCCTGGACTACCCGGCTCTGGTGGACCGCCTGATCCAGCTGGCGGCGCAACGCCGGGTGGGTCTGCGCTAGACCCCGGGCGCGGCGTGGTGGCCGCCCGCGTGCCGGCCCTCGTGGGTGCGGGTGCGTCGGGCCAGCAGGAGCGCCGCCACCACGAGCAGCACGCCGATCGCGAGCAGCACCGCTGCCGCCAGCCGGCCGTCGGCCCAGATCTGCGCGACCGCCGTGGTCGGCACCAGGAGGGCGCCGAGCACGCCGACCGCCGCGTACCACCAGCGCCTGGTGAACCGGAACAGCACGAACATCCCGGCCACCGCGACCACACCGAGGACGAGCCCCAGCCAGCCGTGCGCCTCGGTGGCCAACATCTCGGCGCTGCCGACCGCGAGCAGCCCGCCGAGCACGCCGGGCACGTGCGGGTTGCGCAGCAGCCGGCCGGCCGCGGCCCACGCGGCGCCGTAGCCGAAGATCACCAGCTCGTACCGCAGGACCTGCTCGTCGAACGCGAGGTCGAGCGCGCTGACGGTGGTGAACAGGCCGCCGACGAACATGACGCACACGGCGGGGGCGCCCCGCCAGGCGACGTACGTACCGACCCCGACGAGCGTGGCGACGGCACTGGCGGCGATGTCCGTGCCCGTAACGACGTCGAGTACCTCGGCGACCAGGTCGGTGGTGATCGCCGCGCCGATCGACGCGAGGCTGGCGAGCACCGAGGCCACGGTGTGCCTGCGCATCAGGAAGACGGAGCTACGCCACCTGCTCACCAGCACGGCGAGCCCGAGCAGCACCGCGGTGATCGACGCGCAGACGGCGATCTGCCCGGCGCGGCCGAGCTCCGACCAGGACAGGCCGACGACCAGCACGAGCGCGCCGATGGTGAGGGCGGCACCGAGGTAGGTCAGCACCTCCGCGGCCGACACCGCGCCGTCGCGCCGTGCCGGTGGCCGCTCGGCAGTCACACCGGCGGCGCGCAACGCGGCGTCGAGGCGTTGCGCCTGCGCGTCGGAGAGGGTGCCGTCGCGGACGAGTCCGGACAGCACGGTGACCAACGGATCGGGCGTGCCAGGGTTCGTCATCACGTCACCCCCGTGCGGTCGTGGAAGTGCCGAGGTTACCCGCGTCCGGTCACGTTCCGGCCGAGTCGCAGGATCTCTTTCACCGACCGGCATAGTGCGCGAGACTGGCGCCATGGGTTACGAGTACGTGCTGGTCGACCGGTCGGGCGATTTCGCCACCATCACCATGGACATCCCGAAGCGTAGGAACGCCTTGTCCACCGCGCACATGCGTGAGCTGCGGGCCGCGTTCGAAGAGCTCGCCGACTCCGACGCTCTCGGCATCGTGCTCGCCGGCAACGGCCCGGTGTTCAGCGCCGGGCACGACTTCGCCGACGTCGCGGCGGGCGACCTGGACGGCGTCAGGGACATGCTCGACGTGTGCACCGACCTGATGAATGCGATCCAGTCGGTGCCACAGCCGGTCGTGGCGCGCGTGCACGGCCTCGCCACCGCGGCGGGCTGCCAGCTGGTCGCGACCTGCGACCTGGCGGTGGCGGCGGAGTCCGCCGGCTTCGCGGCACCAGGCGGCAAGGGCGGCTGGTTCTGCCACACCCCGATGGTCGCGATCGGGCGCAACGTGGGCCGCAAGCGGGCCATGGAGCTGGCGCTCAGCGGCGACACCATCGACGCCGCGACCGCGCTCGACTGGGGGCTGGTCAACTCGGTGGTGCCAGACGACCAGCTCGACGACGCGGTGCACGAGCTGCTCACCCGGGTCACCCGCGGCAGCGCACGGAGCAAGGCGGTCGGCAAGCGCACGCTCTACGCGCAGCTCGGCCTCGACCAGCCGCAGGCGTACGAGCACGCGGTGCAGGTGATGGCGGCCACCAGCCAGCTCCCGGACGCGAAGGAAGGCATGCAGGCGTTCCTGGAGAAGCGCAAGCCGCAGTGGCAACACGAGCAGTGACTGCGGCGGACCCTACGGACCGGCGTCAGGGTCCTTCGGGACGGTGGCCTTGATCGCCTTGCCGAGGTCGACCAGTGCGTCCGCGGCCGGCTGCTGTTCCTCTGGCACGGTCAGCTCGATGTACGCCGTGCGCTCGACCGCGTAGAACGCGGTCGGGATCTCCGCGCCCGGCGGCACCGGCAGCCACGCGACGCCGTTCACCGTGAACAGCTGCGAGGTCTTCGTGTACGCCCGCGGTTTCCCGACACCACAGCGCAACGTGATCTCCGGGTCGCCCCACGCCGCCGTCAGCTTGCTCCGCGGCTCGGCCTCGCGCCTGTCCTCGCCGGCGACCCGGTCCGGCAGCTGCTGCTGCAGCCGCAGGCAGGCGTCCTTCACGGGCTTCGCCGGCTCGGGCGGCGTCACCTCGACGGTGCCCGTACAACCGACGAGGACGAGGCACAACAGCCCGGCGGTGAGGCCGTGTCGCAGCATCGTGTGGTTCTCGACCTGGCTGGCTAGATGTGCACCACCGGACAGGTCAGCGTCCTGGCGATGCCCTCGATCTGCTGGATTCGCGCCACGACCAGCTTGCCCAACTCGTCGTCGCTCTTCGCTTCGGCCCTGACGATCACGTCGTAGGGACCGATGACGTCCTCGGCGAGCGTCACGCCGTTCAGCGCGGCGATCTCACGTGCGACGTCGGCAGCTTTGCCCACGTCGGTCTGGATGAGGATGTACGCCTGGACCATGAAGCGCGCTCCTTCGCCTGGTCGGGTGCCTGACAACCGTAGCGCCACCGTCAACGCACCGCAGGCTCAGGTGGCGTACGACACGACACCCGCAACAATGGTGCCGACGGGTACGACCGGAGGAGGCCGCCATCACCATCGGAGAGCTCGGTGAGTTCGGATTCATCGCACGGGTGATCGCCGGGTTGGGCGACGCGCCGGACATCGTGGTGGGGCCGGGGGACGACGCCGCGGTCGTACGCGCCCCCGACGGCAGGGTCGTCGTGACGACGGACATGTACGTCGAAGGTCGGCATTTCCGGCGGGACTGGTCCACCGCGCACGAGATCGGCCGGCGGGTCGTGGCGGCCGGCCTGGCCGACATCGCCGCGATGGGCGCCAACGCGACGAGCGTGCTCGTCGCGCTCGGTGCGTCACCGGACCTGCCGACCGAGTGGGCGGACGAGCTGACCGCGGGCCTGCGTGACGAGTGCGCCGAGGTGGGTGCGGTGGTGGTCGGCGGTGACGTCGTCCGCAGCGACCCGATGGTCCTCACCGTGACCGCGCTCGGCGATCTCGGCGGCCGCGAGCCGGTGACACGTGCCGGGGCGCGGCCGGGCGACGTCGTCGCGGTCCGTGGTCGGTTGGGCTGGTCGGCGGCCGGGCTCGCGGTGTTGAGCCGTGGGTTCCGCACGCCGCGGGTGCTGGTGGAGGCACACCGCAGGCCGACGCCGCCGTACGCGGCCGGCCCGCAGGCGGCGGACGCCGGCGCGACGGCCATGTGCGACGTCAGCGACGGCCTGGTGCAGGACCTCGGGCACATCGCCGCGGGCAGCGGCGTCGCCATCGACGTGATGTCGGCGGCGTTCGAGGTGCCGGCGCCGTTCGAGCAGGTCGCCGCGGCGCTCGGCGGCGCTGACCCGCTGCAGTGGGTGCTGGCCGGTGGCGAGGACCACGCGCTCGCCGCCACCTTCGGCGATGGTGACGTGCCGGACGGCTGGCAGGTGGTCGGCCGGGTGGCCGAGGGGACAGGCGTCACGGTGGACGGTGAGCCGTACGAGATCCCGAGCTGGGACAGCTTCAGGTAAAGACACGTGCTGGGTGGCCGAAGCCACCCAGCACGTGTGGTGCACGCAGTTCTGCCGCGGGAGGCGGAACGCGAGTGCGTCTAGGACTAGCGCGATACCTTGCCGCGCTTGATGCACGAGGTGCAGACGTTCATCCGCTTCCTCGTGCCGCTCACCATCGCCCGCACCGTCTGGATGTTCGGGTCGAACCGACGCCGAGTGCGCCGGTGCGAGTGCGAGATGTTGTTGCCGAACATCGGGCCCTTGCCACAGATGTCGCACACGGCAGCCACGGTCAACTCCAGCTGAGGTCGGAAGGCACATCGGAACGCGGTCGGTGAGACCGACAGCCAGAGAAGAATACCCGACCGGCCTGCACGGCTGCCAATCCGGGCGCAGGCCTGGCCGCAATGCACGATATGCCTGTTTTGTCAGTCTAGTGCTGGTCGAACAGAGTGCTGTAGCCGTTGAGGGCGGGCTGGCCGCCGAGATGCGCGTAGAGCACGGTCGAGTCGTTGGCGATCTCGCCGGTCGCGACCAGGTCGACAAGGCCAGCCATCGACTTACCCTCGTACACCGGGTCGGTGATCATCCCTTCGGTGCGCGCGGCCAGCCGGATGGCAGCCACGACGGAGTCGTCGGCGAGGCCGTAGGTCCCTGCGTGGTAACGCTCGTCCAGGATGATCTCGTCGTCGCCGAGCGCACGCGGGACGCCGATGAGCTCCGCGGTGCCGCGGGCGATCCTGGCCACCTGCTCCCACGTCTGCTTCGGTTTGGCCGAGCCGTCGATGCCGATGATCCGCCGCGGTCTGCCGCCGAGTGCGGCGAACCCGGCGATCATGCCCGCCTGCGTGCTGCCGGTCACGGAGCAGACGACGATGGTGTCGAAGAACACGCCGAGCTCGCGTTCCTGTTCCGCGACCTCGAACGCCCACCCGGCGAAGCCGAGGCCGCCGAGCGGGTGGTCGGAGGCCCCGGCGGGGATGGCGTACGGCTTGCCGCCGGCGTCCTCGACATCCTTGATGGCCTGCCGCCAGCTGTCCTTGAACCCGATGCCGAAGCCCGACTCGACCAACCGCACATCGGCGCCGGTCAGGCGCGACAGCAGGATGTTGCCCACCTTGTCGTAGCCGGGGTCCGGCCAGTCGACCCAGCTCTCCTGCACGAGCACGCAACCAAGTCCCAGCCGGGCCGCGACCGCCGCAACCTGGCGGGTGTGGTTCGACTGGACACCGCCGATCGACACCAACGTGTCGCAACCTTGCGCCAGCGCGTCCGCGACGAGGTACTCCAGCTTGCGTGTCTTGTTGCCACCGAAGGCGATCCCTGAGTTGCAGTCGTCCCGTTTGGCCCACAGCTGGGCGCCGCCGAGGTGTGCGGTGAGCCGCTCCAGCCGGTGTACTGGCGAGGGGCCGAACAACAGCGGGTGGCGGGCGAACGTGCCGAGGGCCGACGGGGTCTGGGACAACGGGTTCTCCTCGCTGGTGGTGATCCTCCAGTGTGCTGCGCCGCGGCTGTAGGCACAACGCCGGACGCGGCGGCTACGCTGCGACGGTGCATGAGGTGATGCTCGACGCGGCCGCGGTCCGGCGCTGGTGCCGCGCGGCGGCGGACGACCTGCACCAGGTGCGCGCGGCGATCGACGCGCTCAACGTGTTCCCCGTGCCGGACGCCGACACCGGCACCAACCTGCACCTCACCATGGTGGCCGCGGCGGACGCCGCCGCCACCGCGGAACCTGACGCCACCTGGTCCGCGCTCGCCCGGGCGGCGATGCTCGGTGCCCACGGCAACTCCGGGGTCATCCTCAGCCAGCTGCTGCGTGGCGTCGCCGAGCACGCACCAACCGACGGTGCGTCGCTGGCGATTGCGCTCGACCACGCCGCTGCGGTGGCGTACGCGGCGGTCGGGGACCCGGTCGAGGGCACCATGCTCACCGTCGCCCAGGCCGCGGCGGCCGCGGCGACCGGCACGGACGTCGCGACGGTCGTGGCCGCGGCCGCCGACGGTGCGTGGCAGGCGTTGCTGGCGACCCCGGGTCAGCTGCCCACGCTGGCCGAGGCCGGTGTCGTGGACGCCGGCGGCGCCGGTCTCGTGGTGGTGCTCGACGCCCTGGCCAGGGTGTGCAGCGGCGCGACGCCGACCGCCGAGCACCGGCCACGGGTCCCCGCGCCCGAGCACGGCGTGCCGACCGGCGTCGCCGCGCCGCGCGGCTGCGCGTACGAGGTGATGTACCTGCTCGACGCCGACGACGGTGCGGTCGCCGCACTGCGGGAGCGGCTGGCGGAGCTCGGCGACTCGCTGGTCGTCGTCGGCGGCGACGACGTGTGGAACGTGCACGTGCACGTCGACGACGTCGGCGCGGCGGTGGAGGCAGCGTTCGCCGCGGGCCGGCCGCACCGAGTGCGGGTCACGTACCTGCCGGACGCGCACCAGCCGCGGCCCGGCGGCCGGTGTGTGGTGGCCGTCGCGGCGACGGCGCGGCTGGCGGAGCTGTACGGCCGCTGCGGCGCCGTGCCGGTGATGCGCAGCGAGGCATCGCCGGACGTGGCGGACGTGTGTACGGCGGTGGGCGGCGCGGCCGAGGTCGTGCTGGTGCCCGATGCCGCGCCCTCGGCGGTCGTGCTCGACAGCGCCGCGGAGCGGTTGCGTGCCGACGGCCTGCGGGTTGCCGTGCTGCCGGTGCGCGCCGCCGTGCAGGCTCTCGCCGCGCTCGCCGTGCACCAGCCGGAGCGGCCGTACGACGACGACCTGGTGGCGATGACCACGGCCGCGGTCGGCACGGCGTACGCGGAGGCCGGCGGACCGGACGCGCGCCGGCAGGCCGTCGAGGAGGTGCGCCGGCTGCTGGCCGGCGGCGACCGCGAGCTGGTCACCGTGCTCGGCGGGTGCGACGCGCCCGCCGGCCTGCTCGAAGGTGTCACCGCGGACCTCGCCGCTACCTGGCCCGAGGTCGAGGCGGTCGGGTACGAGCACGCGGTGCCAGGCGGGTCGCTGCTCATCGGAGTGGAGTGACGCCCGCTGACGGTACGGCGTGGCACGGTAGGTAAGGAGACGTCCGGCAGTGCGAGACAGGGAGCTGAGGGTACGCGGTGGCGGCGCTTGACGCGGAGCTGAAGACCGTCGCGGGTGGCCGTACTGCCACGGCCCTGGCGAACGAGCTGGAGCTGCGCACCGTCGCCGACCTGCTGCGCCACTACCCGCGCCGCTACGCCAAGCGCGGCGAGCTGACCGACCTCGCCAGCCTGTCGGAGGGGGAGCACGTCACCGTGCTGGCCAGGGTCGAGCAGTCCGTGACGAAGAACGTCGCGCCGCGCGGCGGCCGGGCAGGCGGCGGCCGGCGGCCGCGCAACCTGGTCGAGGTCACCGTCACCGACGGGCAGGGCCGGCTGTACCTGACGTTCTTCAACCAGCAGTGGCGGGCCAAGCAGCTGCACGCGGGTGTGGTGGGGCTGTTCTCCGGCAAGGTGTCCACGTTCAAGGGCAAGCGGCAGCTGAGCCACCCGGACTGCCACCTGTTCGACGGCACGGACACGTCCCTCGACCAGGTGGAGGAGATCGCGAACGCGATCATCCCCGTGTACCCGGCCACCGCGAAGCTGCCGTCGTGGAAGGTGCAGGGCAGCGTGCAGCTGGTGCTCGGCCACCTCGACGTCGGCGCAGACCCGCTGCCGGAGGACGTCCGCCGCAGACAGGGCCTGGTCGGCCTGGCGGACGCGCTGCGCGGCATCCACCAGCCCGCCGACTGGACCGAGCTAGGCCGCGCGCGGGCGCGGCTGAAGTGGGACGAGGCGTTCGTCCTCGAGGTCGAGCTGTCCCGCCGCAGGCGGGCGCAGGAGGCGCTGCCTGCCGCGCCCCGCAAGCCGGTGGCCGACGGGTTGCTGGCCGCGTTCGACGCCGCGCTGCCGTTCGAGCTGACCGCCGGGCAGCAGGACGTCGGCGACGCCATCCTCGCCGACATCGCCCGCAGCCACCCGATGCACCGGCTGCTGCAGGGCGAGGTGGGCAGCGGCAAGACCGTCTGCGCCGTACGGGCGATGCTCGCCGTCGTCGACGCCGGCGGCCAGGCCGCCCTGCTCGCGCCGACCGAGGTGCTCGCGCAGCAGCACTACCGGTCCATCGTCGACCTGCTCGGCCCGCTGGCGACCGCCGGCCAGCTCGGCGGCGACGAGCGCGGCACGGGGGTCGAGCTGCTCACCGGTTCGATGGGGCAGCGAGAGCGCCGGCGGGTACTGCTCGAGGCGGCGTCCGGGCAGGCCGGCATCGTCGTCGGCACCCACGCGCTGCTGCAGGACCAGGTGCAGTTCGCCGACCTCGGCCTGGTCGTCGTCGACGAGCAGCACCGGTTCGGCGTCGAGCAACGCGACGCACTGCGCGCGAAGAACACCGCGCCGCCGCACGTGCTCGTGATGACCGCGACGCCGATCCCGCGTACGGTCGCGATGACCGTGTACGGCGACCTCGACGTGTCCACGCTGCGCCAGCTGCCCGCCGGCCGGTCGGCGATCGCCAGCCACGTGGTGCCCGCGACGGAGAAGCCGGCGCACCTCGCGCGGTGCTGGGAACGCATCCGCGAGGAGGTGGGGAAGGGGCACCAGGCGTACGTGGTGTGCCCGCGCATCGGCGACGAGAAGCCGGGTGACGCCGACGACGCGGCCGACGAGGCCGACCTGCCGCAGCGTCCCGCTCTCGCCGTGCTCGACGTCGCACCCATGCTCGAGGAGGGCCCACTGTCCGGGCTCCGGCTCGGCGTGCTGCACGGCCGGTTGCCGGCGGAGGAGAAGGAGTCCGTCATGCGCCGGTTCGCCGCCGGCGAGTACGACGTGCTCGTCGCGACGACGGTCATCGAGGTCGGTGTGGACGTGCCGAACGCCACCGTCATGGCCGTGCTCGACGCCGAGCGGTTCGGTGTCGCGCAGCTGCACCAGCTGCGCGGCCGGGTCGGCCGGGGCAGCGCGCCCGGGCTGTGCCTGCTCGTCACCGACGCGCCTGCGGACGCGCCGGCGCGGGAGCGGCTCGCGGCGGTGGCAGGCACGGTCGACGGCTTCGAGCTGTCGCGCCTCGACCTGGCGCAGCGCAAGGAGGGCACGATCCTCTCCGACCGGCAGCACGGCCGCACCGACCTGAAGCTGCTCACCCTGCTGCACGACGAGGACATCATCAAGGCCGCGCGCGACGAGGCCATCGGGCTGGTGCGTGCCGACCCCGACCTCACCGAGCACCCGCAGCTGGCCAAGGAGATCGAGGCACTGCTCGGCGAGGACGCCGACTACCTGGAGAAGGGCTGACCCGCGGTCTCAGTGATGGCCGACGGGGAGGGTGCGGCCGAGGAACTCGGTCGTCCGCTGCCAGGCCTGCGCGGCCTGCTCCGGGCGGGAGAAGACCGGCGACCGGTCGTTGTCGAACGCGTGCGACGCACCGGGGTAGACGTAGCTCTCCACGTCGTCGCGCTGCGCGAACGCTCCGGTGATGCGCTCCCTGGTCTCCTCCGGGATGTAGTCGTCGTCGCCGCCCCAGTGGAAGAGCACCGGGCACCTGACGTGCACGGCCCGGCCGAGCTGGCCGGGGATGTCCGAGCCGTAGTAGAGCACCGCGCTCGCGGGACCGGCGTGCGTCGCGACGCCGAAACCGATGCCCGCGCCGAGGCAGAAGCCGAGCACGCCGCTGCGCCTGAAGATGCCCGGCATCGACCGCAGGTGCTCGAACACCGTCACCGCGTCGTCGATGGCCACCGGCAGCTGCAGCTGCCGCCGGTACGCCAGCCCGCGTTCGAGCGCGTCGCCGTCGGCCTCGTCGATCTCGATGCCGCGGCCGATCCGCCAGTACAGCTCGGGCGCCACGACGACGTACCCCAGGGCCGCCAGCTGCTCGGCCCGGCGCCGGATGTGGCCGTTGACGCCGAAGATCCCCTGCAGCAGCAGGATGCCTGGACCCGAGCCGGACGGTGGTTCCGCGACGAAAGCCGGGATGGCGCCTGCGGCGTGCGCGGGGACGGCGATCGTGTGGGTGGTGACTGTCATGGAGACCCTTCCGCGAGTCGGCAGCGACCAGGAACTAGCCCCCACCGTGCAGGATAGACGCATGACGAGGATCGTCGCCGGCACCGCTGGCGGGCGCCGCATCGCCGTGCCCAAGTCGTTCCGTGGCCGCCCGACGGCCGAGCGGGCCAGGGAGGCGCTGTTCGCCAGCCTCACCGTGATGCTCGGCTCACTGGACGGGCTGGCCGTGCTCGACGGCTACGCCGGCACGGGTGCCGTCGGCATCGAGGCGCTGTCCAGGGGTGCGGCGCGCTCGCTGTTCGTCGAGTCCGACCGGGCCGCGGCCCGGGCCATCGGCGACAACCTGCGGACGCTGGGACTCGCCGGCGGCACCGTGCTCGCGCGACCGATGGAGCAGGTCGCCGCCACCGCGCCGCCGGGCCGGCAGCCGTTCGACGTGGTGTTCCTCGACCCGCCGTACCCGACGCCCGCCGCCGAGGTACACGACGTCGTCGCCGCCCTGTGGGACCACGGCTGGCTGGCCGCACCCGCCGTGCTCGTCGTGGAGCGCCCGTCCCGCGAGGACGCGTTCCCGTGGCCGGACCGGATCACGCCCGACCGGTCGCGTCGCTACGGGGAGGCGACGCTTTGGTACGGTCACGCGCAGGCTGGTTAGGGGAGGCGACTGGTGCTTCGGGTGGTGTGTCCTGGGTCGTTCGACCCGATGACGAATGGGCACCTGGACATCGTGGAACGGGCGGCAGCCCTGTTCGACGAGGTCATCGTGGCGGTTCTCATCAACAAATCGAAACAGGGGCTGTTCAGCGTCGAGGAACGCATGGACATGCTCACCGAGGTGACCAAGGGTCTGCCGAACGTCTCGGTCGAGTCGTTCCACGGGCTGATGGTGGACTTCTGCTCCGCGCGTGGCGCCAAGGCCACGGTGAAGGGCCTCCGGGCGGTCAGCGACTTCGACTACGAGCTGCAGATGGCGCAGATGAATGTGCGACTTGCCGGCGTGGAGACGATGTTCGTGGCCACGAACCCACTTTACTCGTTCTTGTCGTCGAGCCTGGTCAAGGAGATCGCGGCGTACGGCGGCGACGTGACCGGCCTGGTGCCGGACCTGGTGCGGGAACGGTTGGTCGAACGGTTGGCGGAGCGGTAGCGAGGCGCCACGAAGGACGGAGCAGGCAGTGGATGTCTACGACAAGATCGACGAGATCGTCAGCATGGTCGAGTCGGCGAGGTCGGTGCCGATGTCCGCGTCCTGCATGATCAACCGGGGCCAGCTGCTCGACCTGCTCGACGAGCTCAGGCAGGCGTTCCCTGAGGACGTGAAGCGTGCCGAGCTGTTGCTGCGCGACCGGGAGGCGGTGATCGAGGAGGGCCGCGAGGAGGCCGTCCGGATCGTGGAGCGCGGCAAGGCAGAGCGGGAACGCCTGGTGACCGAGAGCGATGTCGTCCGGGATGCCAGGGACGAGGCGGCGCGGGTCCTCGGCGCCGCGGACACCGAGATCAGGCAGCAACGCGCCGAGCTCGACGACTACTGCGACGCCAAGCTGGCCAGCTTCGAGGTGACGCTGGAGAAGACGCTTGCCGCCGTGCGGCGCGGCCGGGACCGGCTGGGCGACCCGCACGGCTTCGGCCGGCTGACCGAGGAGATGGACGGGCAGGATTCTGCTTGACCGGAGTTTTACCCACGCCCACATCCATGGGACCGTGGTGTCATCGCAGTGCGCCCCGCAGACCCGATGTTGCTAACCGCCTGGAAGGTGGCTACAAATGTGTGACCACGCCACCGTAGGCGGGTGTCAGCCCGTCGCCACGGTGCCCGTACGACGTCTTTGGGAGGCCGTCTCGTGACCGAGGCCCCTTACCACGCCCTCCTGGAGATCGTCGTGGATCTCGCCGTGCTGCTGGAGGCGGGAGCGGACGAGCAAGGTCTGCCGCCGGCGACCTGCGCCGACTCGCTCGAGCGGCTCTACGGCGCCTTCGACGAGCTACCGTCCGAGGGCAGGCGCGAGGTGCTCGGCATGGTCGCCAGGCTGAGCCTGGACGAACGCCGCGGCCCCAACCGCAGCGACCGGCTGGCGGCACTGGACGGCATCAGGTCGACGCTCACCAGCAGCTGACGTCCGGCACGGTGTGGTTGGCTGCCGCCCACGTGCCCGGGCGGCGGTGGCGTCGGGTACCCTGGCAGGCGGCCTTTCGTGGCCGGAAGTTGCCGTGCCCAGAACCGCTACCTCAATCATGATGCCTGGACGAACCGCTGCAGCAGAAGAAGATCAGCAGGGCCCACAGGGTCCCCTGGTCTTCGACATGCGAACCCTCGTGGGGCGTCCCGGTAGCTCGCACGAGGTGGCGCGTACTGTGCCGGCACCTGCCGACCTCGAACTGCCGCTCGTCGGCGTTCCCGAAGGCAGCGACATCGAGCTTGATCTCATGTTCGAGTCGGTGGTGGAGGGCGTCTACGTGTCCGGTGTGGCACAGACCGAGTTCACCGGGGAGTGCGCGCGGTGCCTGGAACCAATCTCGGCCTCGGTCGAGGTGGGGCTGCAGGAGCTGTTCGCCCACCCCGGGGACGACGTCGGCGAGGACGAGGCCCTGCTCGAGGCCGACATGGTCGACCTCGAGCCGACGCTGCGCGACGCGGTGCTGCTCGAGCTACCGCTGAGCCCGGTGTGCCGGGACGACTGTCCAGGGTTGTGTGCCGAGTGCGGAGTTCGCCTGGCGGAGGCCGGGCCGGAACACCGTCACGAGACCACCGACCCGCGGTGGGCGGAGCTCGCGGGCCTGTACGAGCGGATGACGGACCAGAAGGACGACAGGGAGAGCTAAGGTGGCCGTTCCCAAGCGGAAGATGTCGCGCAGCAACACCAGGAGCCGTAGGTCGCAGTGGAAGGGCAAGGCGCCCGCACTGGTGACCTGCCCGCAGTGCCGCGACGCCAAGCTCCCGCACCAGGCGTGCCAGACTTGCGGTACCTATGGCACCCGTGGCAACCGTCGGCAGGTCATCGAGCCGGCGTGACGTGCGGCGGCGCTCGATGAGCGCCTGCACAGCAGCCATGGTGCCCGCTGATCAGACCAGGGACGTCGTCGAGCCATCGGCGGACGACGTCTTCGACTGTGTCCGCACGGCGATCAGCAGGGTCATGGAGGTCGATCCGGAGACGGTGACGCCGGTGCTCCGTCTCGCCGACCAGCTCGGGGCCGACTCGCTGGCCATCATCGAGATGGTCGAGCTGATGGAGGACGAGGTGGCGCGGCGGTACCGGTTGCGGGTGCACGTCGACGACGTCGCCCTGATGCGGACGCGGGAGGTGGCCGGACTGGCCACCGAGCTGCAGCGTGCCCTGACCGCGCTGGGCGGATCGCGCACGGTCCCCCCGCCACTGTTGCGTATGGAGGGGGCGAAGGGGGAGCAATGGTGAAAGAGCAGCCCGCGGTGAGCGTCGACAAGCTCAAGGAGGCTCTCGACGTCGCTGTCGACGCCGAGCTGCTCGAGCTCGCGCTCGTGCATCGCTCGTACGCGTACGAGCACGGGGGGCTGCCGACCAACGAGCGGCTGGAGTTCCTCGGCGACGCCGTGCTCGGCATCATCGTCACGGACACGCTCTACCGCTCCTTCCCCGAGCTGCCCGAGGGTCAGCTGGCCAAGCTGCGCGCCGCCGTGGTCAACATGCGTGCGCTCGCCGGGGTGAGCCGCTCGCTCGACATCGGCTCGCACCTGAAGCTCGGCCGCGGCGAGGAGAACACCGGCGGACGCGACAAGTCGTCGATCCTCGCCGACGCGCTCGAGGCGCTGATCGGCGCGGTCTACCTCTCCGGTGGCATGGAGCTCGCGCGCTCGTTCGTGCACCGGCTGTTCGACCCGCTCATCGCCGAGTCGGCCACCCTCGGCGCTGGGCTGGACTGGAAGACGTCACTGCAGGAGCTGACCGCGCAGCAGATGCTCGGCGTGCCCGAGTACGTCGTCGAGGAGGACGGCCCGGACCACTGCAAGTCGTTCAAGGCGACGGCGATGGTCGGCGGCACGCCGCTGGGCTCCGGCGAGGGCAAGAGCAAGAAGGAAGCCGAGCAGCAGGCGGCCGAGGTGGCCTGGCAGGCGTTGCGCGAGAACGCGGAGACGTCCGCCACCGACGGATAGCCGCCGATGCCCGAGCTCCCCGAGGTCGAGGTCGTCAGGGCCGGCCTCGAGAAGTGGATCAGTGGCCGCGTACTCGGCCGGGTCGAGGTGTTGCACCCGCGCGCCGTCCGGCGGCACGAGGCGGGCCCGGGCGACCTGGTCGCCCGGTTGTCCGGCCGCACCGTCACGGCCGTGCGCAGGCGCGGCAAGTACCTGTGGCTGCCGCTGGACGCCCCCGACGTCCTCGTCACGCACCTAGGCATGAGCGGCCAGCTGCTCGTCGTCGCGCCGGACACGCCGCCCGGCCCGCACCTGCGGGTGCGGCTGCCGTTCGCCGACGGCAGGGACGAGCTCAGGTTCGTCGACCAGCGCACGTTCGGCGGCATGTTCGTCGCCGAAGCGGCCGCCGTTGCGGACACGCCGCCGGCCGAGATCGCGCACATCGCCACCGACCCCCTCGACGGCGACTTCGACGAGGATGCGGTCTTCCGACGCCTGCGTAAACGGCGCACGAACATCAAGCGCGCACTCCTCGACCAGTCGTTCATCAGCGGGGTGGGCAACATCTACGCCGACGAGGCGCTCTGGCGGGCGCGCCTGCACTGGGCGCGGGGGACCGACGGGCTCACCAGGGCCGAGGTGCACCGGGTGGTCGCCGGCGTGCGGGACGTGATGCTCGCGGCGCTGCGGGCCGGCGGCACGTCGTTCGACTCGCTCTACGTCAACGTGAACGGCGAGAGCGGGTACTTCGACCGGGCGTTGTGCGTCTACGGCAGGGAGGGGGAGCCGTGCGACCGCTGCGGTACGCCGATCAAGCGGGAGCCGTTCATGAACCGCTCCGCGTACACCTGCCCGAGCTGCCAGCCCCGGCCCCGCCGCGCACGGCCGTGACCAGGAAGATCATCCGGGAATACGCGTCGAGTGCCCCAACTTGACCCCGCTCCGTACCAAGTGGGACCCTGGATTTGGATATCTGTGCGCCGGGACATTCGTCCCCATGGCGCGGTGTCCGCGTCACCCTTTTTGCTGACGAGGTGTGGAGGTCTGATGGCGAAGGCGCTTTACGGTCATGTGGGTGGGCCGGACCCCCGCATGGTGTCCGAGGTGCGCCGCCTGCAGCGACGAGTACGCGACCTGGAAGACGAGCTGATCCGCGTGAAGCGGGAGAACGACGAGCTCGTCGCAGCCGTGTCGCACGAGGAGCTGCTGACGTTAACCGAGCAACATGTCGAGCCCGCGCTGACCTAGGGGCGCGTGCGAACGGGGCACTCACCATCGACGAGGGGACGCGAGAGGCGTCCCCTCTGGCATGTCCGGGGCGTGACCAGGTCGTCCATGCTCGTCAGCGCCCTATCGGCGCGGCGCGGCGAGGGCCGCGCCGCCGACCGCTATCCTTGGTTGCCAGCTTCCCCGCTGCACGACATGACACCGGGCCGGCGTCCCAGCCGGCGATTCCCTACGCCTGGGGAGCGATGCGTTGTACCTGAAGAGCCTGACGCTCCGTGGTTTCAAGTCTTTCGCCTCGTCGACGACGTTGCAGCTCGAGCCCGGCATCACCTGCGTGGTGGGGCCGAACGGTTCGGGCAAGTCGAACGTCGTCGACGCGTTGGCCTGGGTCATGGGCGAACAGGGTGCGAAGTCGCTGCGCGGCGGCAAGATGGAGGATGTCATCTTCGCCGGCACCGCCGGCCGCCCGCCGCTCGGCCGTGCCGAGGTCATGCTCACCATCGACAACACCGACGGCGCCCTGCCGATCGAGTACGCCGAGGTGACGATCAGCCGGCTGATGTTCAGGTCCGGCCAGAGCGAGTACTCGATCAACGGCAACCCGGCCAGGCTGCTCGACGTACAGGAGCTGCTCTCCGACTCCGGTATCGGCCGCGAGATGCACGTCATCGTCGGCCAGGGACAGCTCGACCAGGTCGTGCTCGCCACCCCTGAGGACCGGCGCGGTTTCATCGAGGAAGCCGCCGGCGTGCTCAAGCACCGCAAGCGCAAGGAGAAGGCGCTGCGCAAGCTCGACGCGATGCAGGCCAACCTGACCAGGGTCTCCGACCTGACCGCGGAGATCAGGCGCCAGCTCAAGCCGCTCGGCAAGCAGGCGGAGGTGGCGCGCAAGGCGGCGGCGATCCAGGCGGACGTCAGGGACGCGAAGCTGCGCCTGCTCGCCGACGACCTGGTGACGTTGCGCACGCAGCTGGAGCAGGAGGTCGCGGACGAGGCAGCGACCAAGCAGCGCAGGCAGACCGTCGAGGCCCAGCTCGGCGCCGCGCAGCGCCGTGAGGCGGAGCTGGAGGAGCAGGAGCGCGAGGCCGCGCCGTACCTGAACCGGACGCAGGAGGTCTGGTACCGGCTGACCTCGCTGCGGGAGCGGTTCCGCGGCACCGCAGGGCTGGCCGCGGAGCGGGTGCGGCACCTGGCCGAGGAGCCGGAGGAAGAGGGCTCCGGCCAGGACCCCGACGCGCTCGAGGCCGAGGCCCGTGAGGTACGTGAGCGCGAGGCCGGCCTGCACGCGGAGCTGGAGACCGCCCAGGAGGCGCTGGCGGACGCGGTGGACCGCCGCGCCGCGACCGAGTCGTCCCTGGACGAGGAGGAGAAGCGGGTGGCCGGCGCGCAGCGGGCCGCGGCCGACCGCCGCGAGGGTCTGGTGAAGCTGCGCGGCGAGGTGCAGGCGATGCGCAGCCGTGCGTCCGCGGCGGCCGCCGAGATCGGCCGGCTGAGCACCTCGCTGGAGGACGCTAAGCACCGTGCCGAGCAGGCCAGGCAGGAGTACGCGGCCATCGAGGGCACCGTGGTGGGGCTCGACGAGGGCGAGGTCGACCTCGACGCACAGCACGAGCAGGCCGTCCTCGCGCACGAGGCCGCGCAGCAGCGCGTGCAGGAGCTGCAGCAGGAGGTGCAGGAGGCCGAGCGCGACCGCGCGGCACACACCGCCCGCAAGGAGGCGCTCGAGCTCGGGTTGGCCAGGAAGGACGGCGCAGGCGCACTGCTCGCCGCGTCCGACGAGGTGTCCGGGTTGCTCGGCACGGTGGCCGCGCTCGTGACCGTGCGGGCCGGTGCGGAGACCGCGGTGGCGGCGGCGCTCGGCGCCGCGGCGGACGCGGTGGCCGTCGACTCGGTGGCGTCGGCGTCCGCGGCACTCAGCTGGCTGAAGGACGGCGACGCCGGCCGCGCCGACGTCCTCGTGGGGTCCGGCGAGGGCGCCGCGCGCAGCGGCTGGCCGGAGCCGCCCGCCGGCGCGCAGTACGCGTACGACCTGGTGGACTGCCCGGACACCATGCGTCCGGCGCTCGCCGGGGTGCTCGACCGGGTCGTCGTGGTCGACGACCTCGCGAGCGCGAGACAGCTGGTCGAGGCCGGCGCCGTGGTCGACGCGGTCACCCGGTCAGGCGACCTGCTCGGTCGGCACCGCGCCCGCGGTGGCTCGGAGAGCACGCAGAGCCTGATCGAGGTGCAGGCCGCGGTCGACGAGGCGACCGAGCAGCTGCACGAGGCGCAGCACCGGGGCGAGCGGGCGACGTTCGCGCTGACCTCCGCGCGCGAGGAGCTGACCGCCACGGAGCGGGCGGTGGAGGAGGCGCTCGACCGGCTGCACGAGTCGGACGCGCAGCTGTCCGCCGTCACCGAGCAGCTGGCGCAGCTGGGTTCTTCGGCGCGTGCGGCGACCGCGGAGGCGGAGCGGCTGGAGCGGTCGATCGAGACCGCGGAAGAGGCGCGTGACCACGACCTGTCCGGCCTCGCCGAGCTGGAGGAGCGGCTCACGGCGGCCGAGGAGCTGCCGGACGAGGACGACGAGCTCGACACCGGCTACCGCGACCGGCTGCGTACCACGGTCGAGACCGCCCGCTCGGCGGAGATGGAGGCGCGGCTCGCCGTCCGTACCGCCGAGGAACGGGTGCGGGCGCTGCGCGGGCGTGCGGACCAGCTGGAGCGGGCCGCTGTCGCGGAGCGCGCGGCGCGTGAGCGCGCGGTACGCAGGCGCGAGCGCAGGCGGCAGGAGGCCGCCGTCGCCGAGGCGGTCGAGCACGGCGCGAACTACGCGTTGGCGTGCATCGAGCTGTCGCTGGCACGCGCGGCCGAGGAACGCGAGGCGGCGGAACGCGCACGCACCGCACGCGAGGGCGAGTTCAAGGCGCTGCGGGCGACGATCAGGGACCTGACCGGTGAGCTGGACAAGCTGACCGACGTGATGCACGGCACCGAGCTGGCCAGGACCGAGCAGCGCGCCAGGATCGAGCAGCTGGAGCAGAAGGCGCTCGACGAGCTCGGCATCGAGGTCGGCGCGCTCGTCTCCGAGTACGGCCCGGACTGCCCGGTGCCGCAGGTCGACGAGAACGGCGAGCAGGCCGAGCCGATCATGTACGACCGCAAGGCGCAGGAGAAGCGACTCAAGGCGGCCGAGCGCCAGCTGTCGCTGCTCGGCAAGGTGAACCCGCTGGCGCTCGAGGAGTACGCGGCGCTGGAGGAACGGCACCAGTTCCTCAGCGAGCAGCTGGAGGACCTGAAGGCCACCCGCCGCGACCTGTTGACCGTCGTGCAGGAGGTCGACGAGCGGATCGAGCAGGTGTTCCGCAGCGCGTACGAGGACACCGAGCGGGAGTTCCAGAACGTGTTCTCCCGGCTCTTCCCTGGCGGCGAGGGTCGGCTGGTGCTGACCGAGCCGAACGACATGCTGACGACCGGCGTCGAGGTCGAGGCGCGGCCGCCGGGCAAGAAGGTGAAGCGGCTCTCGCTGCTGTCCGGTGGCGAGCGGTCGCTGGTGGCGATCGCCATGCTGGTGGCCATCTTCAAGGCGCGCCCCAGCCCGTTCTACATCCTCGACGAGGTCGAGGCCGCGCTCGACGACACGAACTTGCGGCGGCTGCTCGGCATCCTCGAGGAGCTGCGGGAGTCGAGCCAGCTGGTGGTGATCACGCACCAGAAGCCGACCATGGAGATCGCCGACAGCCTCTACGGCGTCAGCATGCGCGGCGACGGCGTCACGTCGTTGATCAGCCAGCGGATGCGCGAAGCCGAGGCGGTCTAGCCGATGGCGGACGAGCGGGCGTTCGACGCCGTGCTCTGTGACTTCGACGGCGTACTCCGTCGGCACGACGATGCGGCGGTGGAGCAGCTGGAGGGGAAGTACGGCGTACCGCCTGGCACGCTGCTCGCGACGGCCATGGCCGAGGAGCTCCTCCGGCCGGCGATCCTCGGCGAGGTCAGCGACGACGAGTGGCGGCGCAACGTCGCCGTGCAGCTGCTGCCGGAGTACTGCATCGAGGTCGCGACCGACCTCGTCGCCGACTGGAGCGGCCTGGTCGGCGCCGTCGACCCGCAGGTGCGCGCGTTGCTCGCCGAGGTGCGCGCGGCCGGCGTGCGCGTGGTGTTGATGAGCAACGCGACCACGCGGCTGGAGGACGAGCTCGAGGTGCTCGGCATCGCGGGCGACATCGACATCGTGGTGAGCTCCGCCCGGCTGGGGGTCGCGAAGCCCGAGCCGGCCGCCTACTTCGCGGCCGCGCAGCTCGCCGAGGCGGACGTGACGCGCTGCCTGTTCGTGGACGACGCGGCCATCAACGTCGAGGTCGCACAGGCGGTCGGGATGCAGGGCCACGTCTACACCGGTGCAGACGAGCTCCGCACCGCGCTCGAGCTGTCCTAGCCCCGACCACGCGGTGAGACGTATGCCACACGGCCCGGTGTGTGCCGCCTGCCCGGTTCGCCGGATTGTTGTCAATCGATGCGGTAAACGAGATCATGGAGCCTGGCGTCTGGCTGGTGTGATGCAATAATAGGTGCGGGGGTAAGAACCAGATGCTCGTGATGTTCATCGTCCTGCTCGTTCTCCTGGTGCCAGCACTCATAGTCCTGGCCTTCGCTGCGTATCCGCGGCAGGGTCATCGGCTGCCACCGGGTCTCGACCCGTACCCGCGGGTCGAGCGCGCGCAGGAGCGGCTGCGTCCGCACGCCAAGCGGTTCCGCCCGGTGGCGGACCGGGTGGCGTCCGCGGCGGAGCGCGCCACCCCGGCCGTGGACAAGGTGCGCACGGCGGTCGAGCACACCGATGCGCGGCTGCAGTATCTGGTGGGGGAGGGCCCGACCCGTAAGTCACCACCACCGCCCGCGACGCCGGCAAGGCCGGCCCAGGTAGCGGGTGCTGCGTTCGAACCGGTGGCGCCCCGGCCCAGCGAGGCGCAGGGGGCGAAGCTGATGCGCGCGACGCCGCCGCCACCGATGCCCGCGCTGCCACCGCGCCCGATGGTGGCCAAGGCACCCGCGAAGCCCAAAACGAAGATCCTCGCCAAGTCGGCGGCGAAGGCAGGGACGAGGGCGCCGCACTGACCGGCGACCTGCCCTCCTGCCGGGGGCTGTCGCAGACTCGGGGTGCTGGTACCCACCGTTGAGCCGTAATGAAAGACTCCGTGTCCGTGGCTGAATACCTTCCCCTCGTCATCGCGATCGGCGTCCTCGCTCTGCTCGTAGTCGTCGTCGGTCTCGTCGTCGGTGCGCGCCGGCGGTCGGGTACGTTCGCGCCCGGCTCGACCGCGGTGGAGGCCGAGGAGGACACCGCCGCGCAGCCGGCGGCCGACGCCGCGGCACCCGCCACGGCGGAGCCGGTCACCGAAGAGGTCGAGGTGCCCGCGCTCGCAGCCGGCCGGCTGGTGCGGCTGCGGGCCAGGCTCGCGCGTTCGCAGAACACCCTTGGGCGTGGCCTGCTGACCCTGCTGTCGCGCGACACCCTCGACGACGACACCTGGGACGAGGTCGAGGAGAACCTCATCGCCGCGGACGTCGGCGTGGCCGCGACCCGGCAGATCGTGGACAACCTGCGCACCAGGGTGCGGGTGCTCGGCACCCGTACGCCGGACCAGCTGCGCGCGCTGGTGCGCGAGGAGCTGCTGTACCAGCTGGGCGACTTCGACCGCACCGTGCATGCGGTGCGCCACGACGGCAAGCCTGCGGTGGTGCTCGTCGTCGGCGTGAACGGCACCGGCAAGACGACCACGGTCGGCAAGCTCGGCCGGGTGCTGATCGCCGACGGCCGGCAGGTGCTGCTGGGTGCGGCGGACACCTTCAGGGCAGCGGCCGCCGACCAGCTGGAGACCTGGGGCCGCCGGGTGGGGGCGGAGACCGTCCGCGGCGACGAAGGTGCCGACCCGGCGAGCGTCGCGTTCGAGGCGGTACGCGACGGCGCCGAGCGCGAGGTCGACGCGGTGCTCGTGGACACCGCCGGCCGGCTCCATACAAAGCAGGGCCTGATGGACGAGCTCGGCAAGGTGAAGCGCGTCGTGGAGAAGCAGGCAGCCGTCGACGACGTCCTGCTGGTGCTCGACGCGACGACCGGTCAGAACGGGCTCACCCAGGCGCGGGTGTTCGCCGAGGTGGTGGACGTCACCGGTCTCGTGCTGACCAAGCTGGACGGTACGGCGAAGGGCGGCATCGTCATCGCGGTGCAGCGGGAGCTAGGCGTGCCGGTGAAGCTGGTGGGGCTGGGCGAGGGGCCCGACGACCTGGCGCCGTTCGTGGCGGAGGAGTTCGTCGACGCCCTGCTCGCCGAGGACTGACCGGCAGGGGGCACAAGAAAGGGGCCCGGTCGGGAGAGCCCTCACTTCACCCGACCGGACCCCGTGTGAGGTTGCCACGTAACCCCCCGAGAGCTACGTGGTCATTTACATAGGCAACGGTGGCAGTTCGATACCCAGCGAGCCCAACAGCGTAGTTACGGCGCCAAGCAAACCGGACAGCAGACCCATAGCTCCCCCTCTCACACGTAAGACCAACTATCACTGGCTGTGATACTTGATTGCTCTGTGTGATCACCATAGGGAACATGTCTCCGCTTGGGAACCCTCTCGGGAAAATTGTTGATCTTGCCCCCGCCTCACGGCAGGCCCAGGTCAGCGGGCCGCCGGCCGTTCCTCGGCGGTGTCCGCGGCGGCCGCGCGGCGGCGTCGGCGCAGGCCGAGGCACAACACGGCGGACACGGCGATGACGGCGATCGGCAGCGCCAACGTGACGTGCATGGCGTCCACGAAGCCGTGCGTGTAGACGGCGTGCGCGAGCCGGCCGAGCTGCTCGGCCAACGGTTCCGGCAGCCCCTTGGGGATCGGTAGCTTGCCGCTGTCGTGCCCGCCGACCTCGAGCCCGCCGGCGCCCGCGTCGTCGAAGCCGGCGACGAATCGTGCGCGGGTCCCGGGCGGGAGCTGGTCGGCCCGCGCCTGCGCCTGCTCGTGCATCGCGTCCGCGAGCCGGTTCTGCAGCACGGCGCCGACCGCGGCGCCGCCGACCACGCCGCCGAGCTGCCTGATGGTGTTCTGTACGCCCGCGGCGGCCCCGGCCAGACGCGGCGGGATGTTGCGCATGGCCACCGTCTGCAGCGGAGCGAAGATGCCGCCCATGCCGAAGCCCGCGATGATCAGGCCGGCGAGGAAGTCCCAGCGATCGGGGTCGGGTTCTGTGCTCGCGACCACCAGACCGATCCCCGTGGCGAACAGCACGAAGCTGGCGATGAGGATGTACTTCCCGCCGATACGGTCGGCCAGCCGCCCGGTGAACGGGGCAAGCACCATGGCCATGAGCGACATCGGGGCGATGGTGAGCCCGGCTGCGAGTGCCGACATGCCGAGCACGGACTGCAGGTACAGCGTCAGCGGCAGGAAGACCCCCAGCAAGCCGAAGGTGAGCGTGCCCGCGGCGACGCTGGTGATGGTGAAGTTGCGATCGCGGAACACCTCGAAGGGGAGCAGTGGCTCGCTCTTCTGCAGCGTTGCCAGACGAGGAACCCGACGAGCAGCACGGCGCCGACGCCGAGCACCAGCGGGATGCTGACGACCCCGCGGATCGTGCCCCACCCGTACCGTTCGCCTTCGAGCAGGCCGAAGGTGATGGCCGTGAGGCCGGCAGAGGCGAGCAGTACGCCGAACAGGTCCAGCCGGTGCTTGCGTCCGGGACGCAGGTCGGGCACCACGAGCAGCGACATCACCATCGCGACTACGCCCACCGGGAGGTTGACGAAGAAGATCCACCGCCAGTCCCAGGTCGTCACCAGGTAGCCGCCAAGCGTCGGCCCGGCCACCGTGGCCACCCCCGCGACACCGCCCCAGGTGCCGAACGCGGCGCCGCGGCGGTCCGGCGGGAAGATCGTGGTGAGGATGGTCAGCGTCTGCGGTGTGATCGCGGCGCCGCCGATGCCCCTGCACTACGCGGGCGGCGATCAACTCGCCGGGGCTGCGCGCGAGGCCGCAGGCGGCCGAGGCGAGTATGAACAGGACGAGTCCGCCGAGGAACATCGTGCGCGGCCCCGGCGATGTCACCCAACCGGCCGGCCGTGATGAGCAGCACCGCGTAGACGAGGACGTACGCGTTGACCACCCACATGGCCTCGTCCAGCGACGTGCCGACCTTGTCGATGATGTCCGGCAGCACGACGTTAACGATCGTCGTGTCGAGCAGGATCATGAAGAAGCCGAGACACAGGGCGACGAGCACGAGCCACGGGTTCCGCTCGCGGCCGTTCTCCGTGGTCATCGGCGGCTGGCCTCTTCCGTCTCGTTGCGGGTGTCGCACGCCCTGGGGCTTCCATGATGGCGAGCCTCGGCAGGCCACGGTCACGCAGGCCGCGAATTGAGGCTTGACAAACTGACAGTGTCATAGTGACAGTGTCAGTATGGAGATGTACACGCTTGCCGAGCTGACCGAACGTGCGGGGCGCGCCCTCGACGCGCTCGGCGTACGTGCCGGCAACCGCCGGGTCCGGCAGCGGCCGGACGCCCGGACGGTGCGCTACTACACCCAGCACGGGCTGGTCGACCGGCCGCTGCCGGTCGGGGGTCGCGAGGCGCGCTACGGCGGCCGCCACCTGGCGCAGGTCGTCGCGGTGAAGCGGCTGCAGGCGGCGGGGGTGAGCCTCGCCGACATCCAGCGCCGGCTCGCTGGCGCGTCGTGGCGCGAGCTGCTTGCCGCGATCGGTACGGGCGCCGAGCGGGCGCTCGACGTGGCCGCGTCGATACGGCCACCGCTGACCTGCGGCAGTGGGCTGCGCGTCGACGACCGGCCGGCCGATCGGGCGCGGGATGCCGCCGAGCCCACGCAGGACGGTGCGACACCGGCGGGCGGCAGCTTCTGGCGTACCCACCCGGCCGTCGCAGAGCCGGACACCATGCCACTCGAGGCCGGTCGGGCCCGTACGGCGGTGGTGCTGCCGCTCGCGGACGGCGTCGAGGTCAGCGTCGAGGTCGGCGCCGGCGCTGAGGTCGCCGACGTGGACCTCGAGCTGCTCCGCTCCGCCGCCCGCCCGTTGCTCGACCAGCTCCACCGGCTCGGCCTGCCCACGCATCGCGAAGAAGGGACATCCGCATGACAGTGACCGAAGGCGCCGCCCCACAGGTCTGTGGCCGGTTGGGTGACGAGCACGGCTCGTTGCCGCTGGTGGCCGTGGCGATCGAAGGCGACATCCGCGACCTGGTCGCGACGACCGTGGTAAAGCAGACCTTCCGCAACACGAGGACCACGGGGATCGAGGCGACGTACGTCTTCCCGCTGCCCGATCGCGCGGGGGTCACGTCGTTCGTCGCCGACCTCGCCGGCCGGGTCGTGGAGGGCCGGCTGGACGAGCGCGGCAAGGCGCGCGAGGAGTACGACCAGGCGCTGGCCGCGGGCCACCGCGCGGCGATCGCCGAGGAGGACCGGCCTGGCGTCTTCACCATCCGGGTGGGCAACCTGCAGCCGGGCGAGGAGGCGGTCGTCACGCTGACCCTGACAGGTCCGCTGCCGGTGGAGGACCAGGCGGCCGAGTACCGGTTCCCGCTCGTCGTCGCCCCGCGCTATGTCGCGGGTACGCCGATCGACGGGCCAGGTGTCGGTGGCGGGGTCGTCTCTGACACCGACCGGGTGCCGGACGCCAGCCGGGTCACCCCGCCGGTGCTGCTGCCCGGGCAGGAAGGCCCGGTGCGGCTGTCGCTGCGGGCGACCCTGCGGGTGGCCGGGCTGCGCGCGGACCAGCTGACGTCGACGTTGCACGACGCCGACGTGACGGCGGTCGACGACGGCATCGAGGTCGCGTTGCGGCCGGGGGAGCGGCTCGACCGCGACGTCGTGCTGCGCTGGCCGATCGCGGCCGACCGGGTGCGTACGTCCGGGCTGCTCGCCGCGGACGACGGTGGTCCCGGCGGGACCTGGCAGGTGACCGTGGTGCCCCCGGAGCTGCCTGCCGCGCAGCGACCGCGGGACGTGGTGGTCGTGCTCGACCGGTCGGGCAGCATGGGCGGCTGGAAGATCGTGGCGGCCAGGCGGGCGGCGGCGCGGATCGTCGACTCGCTCGGCACGGCGGATCGCTTCGCCGTCCTCGCGTTCGACAACGAGGTGGTGCAGCCGCCCGGTGAGCCAGGGTTGCGGGCGGGCACCGACCGGCAGCGGTGGGCGGCCGTCTCCTGGCTGGGCGAGCTCGAGGCGCGCGGCGGTACCGAGATGCTCGCCCCGCTGCGCGAAGCCGTCCGCGTGCTCGGCACCGAGCCGGCGGGGGAGCGGGAGCGGTACGTCGTGCTGGTGACCGACGGACAAGTCGCCGGCGAGGACGAGGTGCTGCGCGTACTGGCGCCGGCGGCGGGGACGACGCGGGTGTTCACCCTCGGGATCGACCGGGCGGTGAACGCCGGCTTCCTGCGCCGGATCGCGGCCATCGGTGCGGGGCGGTGCGACCTGGTCGACTCCGAGGACCGGCTCGACAACGTGCTGGCGGGGCTGCACCGCAGGATCTGCCCGCCGTTGGCGACCGGCCTCACCGTCACCGCCGACGGGGTGGCGCTGCTGCCAGAAGAGACCACGCCTGGCCGTGCGCCCGACCTGTTCCCCGGGGTGCCGATCACGCTCGCCGGCCGGGTGGCCGCGATGCCCGCCGGCGAGGTGCGGCTGACCGTGCGTGGTGCCGGTATGGCCGACGAGACCGTGCCGGCCGTCCCGACGGCGAACGTGGCGGTACGCACGGGGTGGGCCCGCGCGCGGGTGCGCGACCTGGAGGACGCCTACGCCGCGCACCGCGGCGACGACGCGCTCGCGGAGCGGATCGTCGCGACGTCGCTCGACCACCGGGTGCTCAGCAGGTTCACCGCGTTCGTGGCGGTCGACCGGTCGCGGGTGACCGAGTCGGGCGCGCAGCCGGTCGTGCAGCCGGTGGAGCTGCCCAGCGGGTGGCAGCAGCCCGGCGGGCCGCAGCCGATGGCCGCAGCCCTGGCCGCGCCGATGGCGGCGGCCGGGCCGGCGGGTGCCGTCCCTCGCTCGGTGCGAGCGGGGTCGCGTAAGGCGGAGTCGGTCGAGCCGCCGCTGGACGCGTACCAGGACCGGTTGACGCGACTGCTGGACCGCCTCGCGGCGGGCGAGTCCTCCGCGAGCCTGCTCGCGGAGCTCGACGAGCTGCTCGACGACCTGGCCAGTATCGGAGCACCGGAAACCTGGCTGGCGCCACTGCGCGAACTGGCCGCGGCCCTGCGCTCAGGCGAGCGGGTCGAGCCGGCGATCACGAGTGTCCGCGAGCTGACACGGACGCACCGACCCCAGCGGCGCGCGGCGTTCTGGCGCAGCTGACGCCGCCGGGCCGGCCGTCCGGGGCTCCGGACGGCCGGCGGCGTGGACAGCCGGCAGCCACCGGAATATAGTTGCTAAAGCGCAACTAATGCGGAACGGCAACTACCGGAGGTCGGCGTGGACTACCGCGGGCGGCTGCTCGACCAGTTCCGCGCCATGCAGAGCGAGATGCTGCCGAGCGTCCTGCGGGTGTTCGACAACGACGACCACCGGTTGATCCACAGCGCGATGCTGGCCGCCATCGACGGCAGCGACGCGCTGACCGTCAACCAGCTGGCGCACCGCATCGGTCGGTCGGTGTCGCGTACCAGCCGGGTGGTCGAGCAGCTGGTGTCGCGCGGTCTCGTGGAACGCGTCGTCGACGCCGACGACCGCCGGGTGCGGCGGGTCCGCCTCACCGCGGACGGCACGGCGCTGCTGCGTCGCGTGCAGCAGCTGCGCGTGACCGCGCTGGAGGAGCTGGTGGATCACCTCACCGACGTCGAGCGCAAACAGGTGGTCGAGGCGATGGACCTGTTGGTCGTCGCGGCGAGGAGGTACGGGGATGGTGCACGTGCGGGCAACGGCTGACCAGTGGGTCGCGGGCCTTGCCGAGCTGTCCGGCCAGGCGGCCGAGCAGGTCGGCGGCAAGGCGGCCAACCTGGCGCGGATGCGGACCACTGGCCACGCCGTGCCGGACGGCTTCTGTGTCGCCGCCGAGGCGTACCGGGACGCACTCGCCGACGACCCGCGGATGCGCGCGGTGGTCGACGAGCTCGACCTGGTCACCGCCGAGGAGCCGGTGCGGCTGGCCGGCCTGGCCGAGCGCGCGCGGGCCGTCGTGCTCGACGCCGGGCTGCCGCAGCGGCTGCGTGCGGACATCGTCGCGTCGTACCACCGGCTGGGCGACGTCCCCGTCGCCGTACGGTCGTCGGCCACCGCGGAGGACCTGCCGCACGCGAGCTTCGCCGGCCTGCAGGACACTTACCTCGGCGTCACAGGTGCGGACGAGGTGGTGCTTGCCGTCCGGCGCTGCTGGGCGTCGCTGTGGACGGAACGTGCGGTGAGCTACCGGGTCACCAACGGCATCGACCACCGGACGGTGGCGATCGCCGTCGTCGTGCAGGTGATGCTCGACGCGACGGTCTCCGGTGTGCTGTTCACCGCGAACCCGGTGACCGGCAACCGGGCGGAGCTGGTGGTCGACGCGGCACCCGGTCTCGGCGAGGCGGTGGTCTCCGGCAGCGTCGTGACCGACCACTACCTGCTGCCCGCGGACGGCGCGGCCGCGGAGCAGGAGCACGGCTGCCTCGACGCGGCACGCCTCGCCGAGCTGCGCGACATCGGCGCGATGCTTCTATGTCGTGTCAAGCCGCTGACGCGGCGAGTTCGGGTGCACGGTGTGCGGCTGCCAGGGTGCGGAAGATCTGGCGGCTGGTGTAGCGCTTGAGGCAGCGGCGGATCTCTCTGGTCGTCTTGCCTTCGGCCAGG
>WHTA01000051.1 GCA_009379825.1 Streptosporangiales bacterium | reverse complement strand
GCACCCGAGCCCGCGGCTCCGCCCGCCCGAACCGGCCCGCGACCCGCTCATGCAAGGTATCCAGCTCATCTATCACCAGATCGGTAACCACCCGACCATGATCAACTACCTGTCAAGCAAGTGCCGTTGCAGTACTAGGCGCAGTAGTGGCCGGCCGCGTGATCGAGGAGTACGGCCCAGCCACCGGCTTCACCCTCGCCGCGGTCATGTGCGCCCTGGCCGCCTGCGCCCTCCTCCCGGCAAAGGCCACCGGCGAACCCGAACACCCACGAGTCCCCCGGCCCGCCCCCAGGTCACCTGACCCGCCCACCTGCCCGGCCCCGCGCACGCGGCGTGGGCGCCGGCTGCCGGCCACCGGGCGTGCGGGCAACTCGGCGGGGCACGGACCACCGGTCATCGGAAGCCGGCAAGCTGGCCACCGGCGCCGGGCGTACGGGCAATGGGCGGGGCCCGGGCCACGGCCACCGGCCGTCGGGCGCGTGCGGGCAACTCGGCGGGGCACGGACCACCGGTCATCGGAAGCCGGCTACCGGCGCCGGCGTGGGCACGCGGGGCCGGCCACGGCCACCGGCCGTGGGCACGTGGACGGCCGGGCAAAATGCGGCGGGCAAGGTGGCTACCGGCCGCTCGCGTGTCGGCACGCAGCGGGCTACCGGGTGTGCGAGCCCGACAAGGCGGTCTGCACCCGGTCATTGGCAAACGGGCACCTGGCCGGCAAGCTGGTCGCCACCCCGCGACGGGGCGGGCGGGCAGCCGCGTCGGTTACTGGCCGCCGGACCGGCGAGCTGGTCACCGGCCACTGCGGGCGCGGGGTGGGTGCACGGCCGGCAGGCCGGCCGTGCCCAGCGCAGCCACTGGCCGCACCCGGGGCCGGCCGCGCGGCGTGCGAGCCGGCGGCGGAGCCCACCCCCGGGGCCACCTGCCAGGTGGCCGGCGCCGGCGGTCGGGTCGGCCAGCCGGCGGGGGCTAGCTTGCGGCGGTTCCTAGCGGCTCGCGTTCGAGGAAGTCCATGCCGCGCATTGGGTGCGGGATGTCGATGCCTTCGGCGCGGAAGCGCTCGTGCAGGCGCTTGACGAACTCGTGCTTGATCAGGAACTGGTCGCCGTACTCCTCGATCTGCATGATCACGGAGAACTCGATGCCGAGGTCGCCGAAGGTGTGGAACCGGACGACGGGCTCGGCGTCGGCGACGCCGCCGTCGATGCTCGACAGGACGTCACGGCCGACGGCGACGATGATCCGCTCGACCGTGGCCAGGTCGCAGTCGTAGGTGACGCGGGCCTGTACGACCATGTACAGGTCCTTCGCCGGCTGGTCGTAGTTGACCACGGCGCTGTTGGAGATCATCGCGTTCGGCACGATGACCATGTTGTCGAGCAGGTCACGCATCGTGGTGTTGCGCCAGTTGATGTCGACCACGTATCCCTCGTGGCCGTCCGGGAGCTTGATGTAGTTGCCCGGTTGCAGCTTCCGCGACGCCAGCAGGTGTACGCCGGCGAACAGGTTCGCCAAGGTGTCCTGCAGGGCGAGGGCGATCGCGATACCGCCGACTCCCATGGCGGTCAGTAGCGGGGTGATCGAGACGCCCATCGTCTGCAGCAAGATCAACATGCCGACCGCGAGCACCGCGATGCGCGCGATGTTCACGAAGATGCTGGCCGAGCTCGCCACCCCGGTCTTGGTGAGCACCGTGCGTACCAGGCTGCCCACCAGCCGGCTCACCGCAAGGGCGACCAACAGGATCAGCAGGCTCAACAGGAGCCGGTACGTCCACTTGCTCACCGTGCCGGTCAGCGGCAGCAGGGTGGCCGCGAACCAGGCACCCCCGATCACCAGCGCCGAGGACGCCAGATCGCGCAGGGCATTCACGAATACGTCGTCCCGAGTCCAGGCACTGCGCGGCAACCGGCCGTTGAGCCGCTTGACGAGTACCCGTATGAGCACGGCCGCGGTGACACCGACCACGACCGCGGCTACGGCAAAGATCAGCTCTGCCCAGGTAGGGGGTTGATGCAACGGAATCTCCAACTAAGCGGTGTAGTTTTCGAGCAACCTGAGCCACACCTCGCTGATCGTGGGGTACGCAGGTACCGCATGCCACAGTCGATCGATGTGCACTTCTCCGACGATTGCCACCGTCGCAGCGTGCAACAACTCGGCCACCCCGATGCCGGCGAACGTGGCACCCACGATCACGTGTCGCGTCTCGTCCACCACCATACGGGCCTGACCCGTGTATCCGTCGGCGAACAGTGCAGCTCCTGCGACGTTCCCGATGGGGAAGTCGACGGTGCGTACACGCAGACCTGCGTCTCGTGCCTGTCGGTAGGAGTAGCCCACCGCGGCGACCTCGGGATCGGTGAACACGACCTGCGGCACGGCCATGTGGTCGGCCGTCGCGACGTGCCTCGTCCACGGCACGGGGCCGACCCGCCGGCCGTCGGCGCGGGCGGCGATCGCCGCGCCGCACGCCCGGGCCTGGTACTTGCCCATGTGGGTGAGCAGGGCGCGGTGGTTCACGTCCCCGACCGCGTAGAGCCACTCGCCGGGCACGCCCCGCAGCAGACAGGTGTCGTCGACGTCGTCGAGCCAGTCACCGTCCTTGTGGCCCACCGTGTCGAGCCCGAGACCCTGGGTGCGTGGCACCCGGCCGGCGGCGACGAGCAACTCGTCCGCCATCACGGTCAACCCGGTGCTCGTGTCGATCACCACGCCGTCGCCGGTGCGGCTCACGTCGGTCGCGGTGGTGCCGAACCTGATGTCCACGCCGCGTTGCCTCAGCGCGCCGGCGACGAGCGAGCCGGCGAACCCGTCGACAGAAGGCAGCAGCGTGTCGCCGCGGACGATCATGGTGACCGCCGCGCCGAGCGCGGTGTACGCGTCCGCCATCTCGCAGGCGACCACGCCGCCGCCGATCACCGCGAGCCGGCCGGGCACCTGCTGTGCCGTCGTCGCGTCCCTGCTGGTCCACGGGTTCGCCGCGCGCAGCCCCGGTACGTCGGGGATCGAGGTGTCGCTGCCGGTGCAGACCACCACCGCGTGGTTCGCCCGCAGCCTGCTCTCGGTGCCGTCCTCGGCCACCACCGCGACCTCGCGCTCGCCGACCAGCCGGCCGGCGCCCCTGCGCAGGTCGATGCCGACGCTGTTCAGCCAGTCGACCTGGCCGTCGTCGGACCAGTTGGACGCGAACGCGTTGCGCGACGCCAGCACCGCGGCGGCGTCCAGCTCGCCGGTCACCGCCTCCCTGGCGCCCGGCACCGCCTGCGCGGCGGCCAGGGCGGCGGGCGGACGCAACAGGGCCTTGCTCGGCATGCACGCGTAGTACGAGCACTCGCCGCCGACCAGCTCACGCTCCACGACGACGGCGCTGAGCCCGCTCGCCACGACCGTTGCTGCGACGTTCTCCCCGGGTGGGCCGGCGCCGATCACGACGACGTCGTAGGCGTCGCTGACCGTCTCGTTCATGTCACCTCCCGAAACCTGCCGGCCGTGGCCGGCCGGCGCGTCGGCTACTTGGCCGCGGCGAGCCGTTGCCGCGCGGCCCGTCGGTACTTCCCCTCCCGCAGCGGGCGGGGAACGGTGAATGCGGCCACCCGCATCGCGTGCAGGGCCGCGGTGACGCCCATCGCCGGCGTCGGTGTACGCAGTCCGTAGAGCTCGCGCGCCCACGCCGGCAGCGACGCGTACGCGACGGCGCCGACGCTCGCCCAGCCCGGCCGTACAGCGGTGAAGTTCAGCACCAGCGGCATCGGCGGGAGGACGACGAAGCGTGCGGCGTCGCGTGCCTCCTGGGTGGCGGCGAGGCTGGGGCGCGCGGCGGTGAAGAACGCGGCCAGCTCCGCGGTGCTCGACGGGGCCGCCTTCGGGTCGATCCCGATCAGCCAGGCACGCCACCGCTGCTCGTCGACGTAGCGGTCCGCGGCGGCCGCGGACAGCCGCAGCCCCGCCCGGCGGGTGACGGACAGGTACGAGTCGATCTCGCAGCAGTGCACCCACAGCAGCAGGTCGTGCTGGTCGAGCCGGTAGCTCTCGCCGGTGTCGGGATCCACGGCGGTCAGCCGCTCATGGATACCGCGGATCCGCGCGGCGACCCGGTGCGCCTCCTCCACCGACCCGAACGTGGTGCAGCCGACGTAGCGCGCTGTGCGCACCAGTCGCTGCCAGGTGCCGTTGCGGTAGTCGGAGTTCTGGGTGAAGCCGCGGATCACCCGCGGGTGCAACGCCTGCAGGTACAGCGCGCGCGGTCCGGCCACCCACATCATCGGGTCGCCGTGCACCTGCCAGCTCACGCTGTTCGGTCCGGGCGGCCGGGTGTCGGCGTCCGGGGGGACGGTGAGCGTGTTCGGCACCGGTCCCACCTCCGGTCTCAGCAGCCCGACGCCGCGGTCAACGCGGTCTCCGCGCCGATCCCGGGCCCCTCTGCGTCGTCCCAGAATCGCAGGAGCGTCTTGACCAGGTCGTCGGGTACGTCCACGTTCGGGGAATGACCGGCCCCGGCGAAGATCGCCTCGCCGGCGCCGAGCCTGGTCGCCATCGCCGCCTGGACGGCGGGTGGCCATGCGTCGTCGCCGTCGCCGTACGCGACCAGCGTGGGCACACCGAGCGCGGCGAGGTCGTCCACCCGGTCCGGCTCGGTCAGCAGCGCCCTGGCCATGGCGACGAGCGCGTACGGCGAGCTGACCTCCAGCCGCCGGTGCACGAACTCCACCACCTCGTCCGGAGGTTTGGGGCCCGCCTTCAACCGTTCGAAGCGCTGCATCGTCGGCGCGACGACGTTCGGGCCGAACTTGGCGACCACCTCGACCAGCAGCCTGGCGTGCTTCGACCGCACCCCGATGATCCGGCCGGGCCCCGAACCGAGCACGGTGTACGAGCACACCCCGGTCGGGTCGGCAAGCAGCGCCGACCTGGTGACCAGGCCGCCGAACGAGTGGCCGAGCAGGTGCAGCGGCCCGCTGCCGGAGAGCGCGGCCACCATCGCGCGCACGTCCGCGCCGAGTGCGTCGGTGGTGTACGCCTCGTGGGTGGCCGGTCCCGGCGTCTCGTACTGGCCGCGCTGGTCGACGGCGATAACCGTGCGGCCGCCCGCCGCGATCGGCGCGAGCATGGCGATGAAGTCCTCTTTGCTGCCCGAGTAGCCGGGTACGAGCAGCGTGGTGGGCGCCGCCGACGCGTCCGCCGGCGGGTCGGCACGCAGCGCGGCGAACTCGCCGCGGTTGGTGAGAACTGAGGTGCGGAAGACCCCGTCGGGCAACTCGACGAACGGGGGAGTGCTCATAGGCGGGGCTTCCTGCTGCTCCGGGACCACTGGGGAGGACTACTCCTCGACAGTACCGCCATTGCCCGACCGGCGTGTCCTGCGTCGCCGCCTGCGTCGCCTGGGCTGCTCCCCGCCGTGACCGGCGTCCGCGTTGGCCGGGGCGGTTTGCTCGCTTGTGGCCGTGCTGTCCGATTCAATGGGTTCGCCGCGCCGGGTCCGCCTGCGCGACCTGTTACGGCGCGCCCGCTGCTCGCCGTCGCCTTCGGAGTCGCTCGCGGCCCGCTCGCCGCGCGGCTCGCGCCGCCGCGGGCTGCGGTCGTCGCGCGGCCGCCGGCTCGGCTTGGCCGCGCTGGCTCCCGGTGCGCCGGGCAGTGTGCCGGTGGCGTCCTCGGGGATCTCCAGTTCGCTGTACAGGTGCGGTGACGTGGAGTACGTCTCTGTGGGCTCGCCGAGGTCCAGGTCGAGGGCGTTGTTGATCGCCTTCCACCTGGCCAGGTCGGACCAGTCCACGAAGGTCAGCGCCGTACCGGTCGCGCCGGCGCGGGCGCTGCGGCCCACCCGGTGCAGGTACGCCTTCTCGTCCTCCGGGCAGTCGTAGTTGACCACGTGGGTGACGCTCTCCACGTCCAGCCCGCGGGCCGCGACGTCGGTCGCCACCAGCACGTCGATCTTGCGGCCGCGGAAGTTGCGCAACGCGCGCTCCCGGTCGCCCTGGCCGAGGTCACCGTGCACCGTGGCTGCCCTGAAGCCGCGTGCGACCAGGTCGCTGGCGACGTGGTCGGCGGAGATCTTCGTGCGGCAGAACACCATGGTGCGGCCGCGTTCTGGTACCTGCAACACCCGGGCGAGCACCTCCACCTTGTCCATCTGGTGGGTGCGGTACGCGAGCTGGCGCAGCTCCGGCCCGATGCCCTCTTCCTCGCCGGTCGCCCCGTGCACGTGCTCGACGTGCACCTGGGTGGCCTGCTTGAGGTAGCGCCGGGAGAGGCTGACCACCTCGCCCGGCATGGTCGCGGAGAACAGCAGCGTCTGCCGCCGCTCCGGGGTCATGGCGATGATCCGCTCGACGTCCGGCAGGAAGCCGAGGTCGAGCATCCGGTCGGCCTCGTCGAGCACCAGGGTGTTCACCTCGGACAGCTCGAGCACGCCGCGGTTGGCCAGGTCGAGCAGCCGGCCGGGCGTGCCGACGACCACGTCGACGCCGGACTTCAGCCCCTCGATCTGCGGATCGTAGGAGCGACCGCCGTAGATCAGCAGGATGCGGACGCCCCGGTCACCGGACGCCGTCTCCAGGTCGCCGGCCACCTGGACGGCCAGCTCCCTGGTCGGCACGATCACCAGCGCCTCCGGCCGGCCAGGGCCTGGCACGGTGATCCGCTGCAGTAGCGGCACGCCGAAGGCGAGCGTCTTACCCGTCCCCGTCGGTGCCTGCGCGATGACGTCGTTGCCGGTCAACGCAAGGGGAATGGTGAGCTCTTGCACGGGGAACGGCGACACGATGCCGACCGCGGAGAGCGCATCAGCGGTCTCCGCATCGGCTCCGAGGTCGCGGAAAGTCTTGATCGTTCGCACCCTTCTCGCATGGTAAGCAGGTGGGGCCCGTCGCCGCGGGTGTCACGACAGCCCCGATTCGCCAGAACGTATCGGTACGCCCCGGGACCCGACCGTGCCTGCGTCGCGGTGTCGTCCGGCGGGCACCAGTGCCGTCGTGGCGATACCCCCATCGCTACGGACTCCGTCGCGCGGGTACCGGTGGCTACCCCCGGCAGCCATGTCGACCATTCGCGCGACCGCGAGCAGTCTAGCTGCCGCACCTGCGGGGTTGAGCAGTGGCCGACGGCGGGCGTGTCGGCGACGCTGTGTTCTCCCGCCGGCGGGCGCCGGGATAGCCTGCGCGGATGAGCGAAGGAGCTGAGGAGCTGGCCGGAGGTAGGGGCCGCGTTGCTGCCTTGGTTGTCGGTCGCACCGTCGCGGCACCTGCCGGAGGGCAGCGATCGAAGCGGTCGCGGAGGAACGGATGAGCGATGGAGCGGGACAGCAGCCGCCGTCGGGCGTGGACCCAGCGTTGGACGTCGCCGTCGCCGATCTGCTCGGCGTGCTCGCCTACGCCGAGCTGGTGGCGTTCGAGCGGCTGGCCGCGTACTCCCGGCTGGCGCCTTCGCTGATCGACAAGGCCGCGCTTGCGGAGCTGGCAGTGGTGGAGTTCCGGCACTGCGAGCGGCTGGTGAACGCGCTCGCCGCGCGGGGCCTCGACCCGGAGGTCGCGATGCAGCCGTTCGTCCGGCCGCTCGACGACTTCCACGCCAAGACCAGCCCGAACGACTGGCTGGAGGGCCTGGTGAAGGCGTACGTGGGGGACGGTCTCGCCGGCGACTTCTACGCCGAGCTCGCGTCCGTGCTCGACCCGGACACCCGCGAGCTGGTGGGGGACGTGGTCGGTGACAGCGGGCACGCCACGTTCGTCGTCGACCGCGTGCGCAAGGCCATCGAGGAGGACCCGACGGTGGCCGGCCGGCTGGCGCTGTGGGCGCGCCGGATCGTCGGCGAGGCGCTGGTGCAGGCGCAGCGGGTCGCCGCCGACAGGGACGCGCTCGCAGCGCTACTCGTCGGCCGCGGCGACGCGGGCGCCGACCTCGCCGAGCTGGGCAAGGTGTCGAACCGGTTGCTCGAGAACCACAACGACCGGATGACCCGCCTCGGCCTCACGTCCTGACCGCGCCGCCGCCGTGGCTGGCGGCCGTGCTGGGCCAGTGATGGCGGGGCTTGGCGGGTCTGTCGCGCGGCAGAGCCTGACCGCGCCGCCGGCGTGGCTGGCGGCTGTGCTGGGTCAGTGGTGGCGGGGCTTGGCGGGTCTGTCGCGCGGCAGAGCCTGACCGCGCCGTGAACCGCCCCGGCGTTTCCGGAGATGGTCTGTCGCGCGGTAGAGCCTGACCGCGCCGCCGGCGTGGTTGGTGGCCGTGCTGGGTCAGTCGTGGCGAGGCTTGACGGGTCGTCGTGCCGCAGAGCCTGACTGCGCCGCCGCCGTGGCCGCCGCAATGGTCGCTCAGTCGTGGCGGCGGTTGCGGCCGGTGAGCCCGGCCAGCACGGAGACGCCGACCGCGGCGAGCACCAGCTGGATCACCAGCTCGAGCCAGTCGAAGCCCGGCGTGTCGGCCACCCCGAGCGGGGCTGCCAAGACCGTGCCGATCAACGCGGCGATGATGCCGACCCCGATCGTCATCCACCAGCGGATCTTCTGCTTGCCGGGGGCGAGCAGCCGACCGCCGAACCCGATGACCACGCCTACCACCAAGGCGCTGAGAATGCCGGTGATGTCCATCCGTCCCTGCCTTTCTGCGTTGGGACAGGTCCCTCTGTACGCAGGCTAGCTCGCTGCGGGTCAGACGGCGCCGAAGCCGACCCGGCGCTCGGTCTGCTCACCGATGTCGACGTAGGCGAGGCGGGCGGCGGGCACCACCACGCGGCGGCCGCGGTTGTCCTCGAGCACCAGCAGGCCGTCCGTGGCGCCGAGCGCGTCGGACACCGCTGACTGCACGTCGTCGGCCGATCCCGCGTACTCGATGACCAGCTCCCGCGCGGCGTACTGCACGCCGATCTTGACCTCCACAGGGACTTCCTCTCGGCATCTGTTCCGGCTTATGGACTACTGCGTGCAGCGTATCGGGGTGAGCGTGGCAGCTGGCGCCGCCGGCGCCCCGGGCGTGGCTACGCGGTGCGGGGCCAGCCGGAGATGCCGCGCCAGGCGAGCCGCGCGAGCAGGTCGACGGCCTCGGCTTTGGGCATGGTGTCGCGCACCGAGAGCCAGTGCCGCGCGGCCGCCTCGGCGTTGCCGACCAGGCCGCGGGCGAGCAGGCTGGCCTCCAGGGCCGGCATGTCGGTGTCCTCGGCGATCACCTCGCCGACCAGGTCGGAGCAGGCGGTGATCGCGCCGTCCAGCCGCTCCCTGACGGCCGGCTGGCTGCGCAGGTCGGACTCGAAGACCAGCTTGAAGGCCTCGCCCTCGTGGTCGACGAAGTCGAAGAACGCGCCGAACGTGGCCGCGACCCGCTGCTTGTTGTCCGTGGTCGACCGCAGTGCGCTCTTCACCCGCTCGACCAGCTCGCCGGCGTGCTCCTCGATGAGCGCGAGGTAGAGCTCGAACTTGCCAGGGAAGTGCTGGTAGAGCACGGGCTTGCTGACGCCCGCGCGCTCGGCGATATCGTCCATCGCGGCCGCGTGGTAACCCTGCGCGACGAACGTCTCCCGCGCCGCGCGCAGCAGCTGCTGGCGGCGGGCGGGCCGCGGCATCCGGGTGCCGCGTGGCGGCGTCTGCTGGCCGGCCGTCACGGCAGTTCCCCGACGGCCGCTTCCAGCGCTCTCCCGCGCACAACGCCTCCGCTGCTCCTGCCGCCCCAGTCGGGGCGCGCTCCGACCAACGGTACCGCCTACGCCGCCATGTGACCCGCAGTGCCTAGGGTTCGGCTAACGGTAGTCGTCCTCGTCGAGCTCGACCTCGCGGTACTGGTCGGCGGCGTCCGCGGGGTCCACGTCGTCGGGCAGGAGCTGCCGGTAGGCGCGCCGGCTCCCTCCGCCGGCGAGCTGGTGCTGCTCGGCGGCGTCGGCCTCGTTCAGGTCACTGTCGGTGAGCTCTGCCTCGTCGGCTTCGTTGCCGAAGTCGAAGTCCTCGCCGGAAACCGGGCGGGAGTCGCTTTCTGACATGGGCGGTAGCTTTCTTGCTCACGGGGTCGGCAACCGCTGCCGCGACGTCTCGAGCAGCGGGTCGAGCAGGTTACCGCGCTCCTCGACGCGGTCGATCACGTCCTCCGCCAAGAAGCGTAAGTCCGACGGGGTACGGCAGTCAGCCACCTCGGCCCAGCTGACCGGTGTCGAAACGGTCGGCTCGCTGCCGGCGCGCAGCGAGTAAGGCGCCACCGTCGTCTTGAACGCGTTGTTCTGGCTCCAGTCGATGAACACCTTGCCCTTGCGGAGGTTCTTCGCCATCCGCGAGACGACGAGCTTCGGGTGCTCCCGCTCCAGCCGGGCGGCGAGCGCCTTCGCGTACGCCGAGGTCTGCTCCGCCGGGGTCTCGGCGACGGGGACGTACAGCTGCATGCCCTTGCGCCCACTGGTCTTGACGCACGCCTCGAAGCCGTCCGCGGCGAGCGCGTCGCGCAGCAGCAGCGCGACCTCGCAGCACTGCACGATGGTGGCCGGCGCGCCCGGGTCCAGGTCGAACACGACGAGGTCGGGGTCGTGTACCTCGCAGCCGGGCAGCACCCGCCACTGCGGGATGTGCAGCTCGAGCGCGGCGAGGTTGGCCAGCCAGACCAGGGTGGGCAGGTCGTCGACGACGACGAAGCGCAGCATCTCGCGGCCGAGCGTGCTGCCTGGCGTCGGCAGCTCCTCCGTACGCACCCAGTCGGGCGTGTGCGAGGGCGCGTTCTTCTCGAAGAAGTCGGCCGCCTCGACGCCGTTCGGGAAGCGCTTCCTGGTGGCCGCGCGGTCGCGCAGGTGCGGCAGCATGACCGGCGCGATCCTCGTGTAGTAGTCGATGACCTCGGCCTTGGTGAACCCGGTCTCCGGGTAGAGCACCTTGGTCAGGTTGGAGAGCTTGAGGGTGCGCTCCTCCACCGAGACGAGTACCGACTCACCGGCCATCTGGGTCCACCTGGGTCGCGTCGAGGTCGGGCCGCAGACCGCGCCAGACCGCCGCCCGCAGCCGATTGTCCCTCGTCCAGCCGGTGTGCACGACCTCGGCCACCCGGGTCGGCGGCACCCAGTGCACGCTGCGCTCCGCGGCCGGGTCGAGCTGGCCGCGCAGCGGGCTGTCGGCGACCTCCTCGGCGGTGAACATGGCGTACAGCTGGTCGAGCACCTGGTCGCTGAACCCGGTGCCGACCTGGCCGACGTGGCGCAGGCCGCCGTGCCCGTCCGGCAGCGCGAGCACCACGGCGCCGACGGTGCCGGCCCGGCGGCCTTCACCGGGCAGCCAGCCGGCGACGAGCACGTCGCGGCTGTCCACGTGCTTCACCTTCACCCAGGCGTCCGACCGCTTGCCCGGCCGGTACACCGACTCCAGCCGCTTCGCCACCACGCCCTCCAGGCCGAGCCGCTTGGTGGCGTCGTACACCTCCCGCCCGTTGCCCGTTACGTAGCCGGGCACCTGCACCTTGCCGTCGGCGCGCAGCTCCAGCTGCTCGAGCAGCTCGCGGCGGTCCCGCAGCGGCAGGCCGGTGGTGTCGTGGCCGTCCAGCTGCAGCAGGTCGAACACGACGTACGTGACCTGGACGTCCCTGCGTGCCCGCCGTACGTCGACCGCCTTCGTCAGGTGCATCCGCTGCTGCAGCAGCCCGAAGTCCGGCCGGCCTTCGGGGTCGAACGCCACCACCTCGCCGTCGAGCACGGCGGGCACGCCGACCAGGCCGGTGAGCACGCTCAGCTCGGGGTAGCTCGCGGTCACCAGGTTGCCGACCCGGCTCCACAGGCTGAGCTCGCCGCCACCGAGACAGGCGACCACCCGTACGCCGTCCCACTTCGGCTCGAACGCCCACCCCGCGTCGTCGGCGGGCAGCTCGCCGGTGACGGCGAGCATCGGCGGCACGAACGCGGGCAGCATCTCCCCAGGTTATTGCTGGGTGAGGGCCAGCCGGGCACTGAGCGCGACGAACGCGGCGGCGAACGTGCGCCGTACCCAGGCCACCACCCGCGGCCGGCTGATGACCTTCGCGCGGATCGCCGCGGCGAAGATCCCGTACGCCGCGAACACCACGAACGTCGCCAGCATGAAGACGGCGCTGAGCTGCAGCATCCGCACCACCCCGCCGGACTGGCCGGTGCTCACGAACTGGGGGAGGAACGCGAGGAAGAAGATGCTCAGCTTCGGGTTGAGCAGGTTGACGAGGATGCCGCCGCCGATGACCTTGCCCGGTGACGGGGTGCCGGCCTGCTCCTCGACGACCAGGGCGCCGCGGTCGCGCCACGTGGACCACGCCATGTAGAGCAGGTACGCGACACCCAGGTACTTCACCACCTGGAACGCGACGGCGCTCGTATGGAGCAGCGCGGCCAGGCCGGTGATGGCGGCCACCATGTGCGGCACGATGCCGAGCGTGCAGGCGAACGCGGCCAGCACGCTGGCCCGGCCGCCGCGCGACAGGGCGGCCGCCAGTGTGTACAGCACGCCGGCGCCCGGCGTGGCCACCACGACCAGGGTCGTCACCAGGAATTCGATGCTCACCCGGGCGAATCTACGCGGTCTCAGGGCGACTCGTCAGCGGGTTCCAGCCGTACGTGCACCCCGCCCATGCGGTGCGGCACCACGTCGTCGCTCTGGTACGCGACCGGGTCGCGGTCGCCGGACAGCCGCAGCCCGGTCACGGCGGCGTTCTTCGGGACGTCGTACCAGAGCTCGACCTCGATGGCGTTGTGCCCGCCGATGCGGATCAGGTCCGGCTGCCGCCGCACGCCCATGGCGAACGGTCCGGCCGGTTCTGCGGCGCCGCGACGCCGGCGAGCGTCTGCCTGCGGGTGACATAGTCGTGGTAGCTGGGGTCGTGGTTGTCGACGCGCAGCGTGACGCGGCAGTACTGCCCCTCGGGCGTGCCCTCGCCGGCGTGCGTGCCCTGCACGGCGACGATGCCGCAGCCGAACTCGTATACGGTGAAGGTGAAGTGGCCGTCCACCACCGGCTCGGCGAGCGGCCGGGTGGTGCTCGGCGACGGCGACTTGGCGGGCCGGCGCGGCTCGTCGTCCTGGGTGCCGCGCGCGAACCAGCCGATGCCGACGCCCATGGCGAGCGCGAGCACCACCGCGCCCAGCCGTACTGCTACCGTCCGGCGACTCCGCATCGGACAAGTATGGCGCCGCTGGAGGGATGACACGTGGTGCAAGAGACGACCCTGGCCCGCGACCCGCTGCCGCTGCGCGGCCGGGTCGTCGTGGTGACCGGGGTCAGCCGCCGGATCGGCATCGGGTACGCGATCGCGCGGCGGGCCGCGGCGTACGGCGCCAGCCTGCTGCTGCAGCACCACAGGGAGCACGACGAGGAGCGGCTGTGGGGCGGGGACGACCTCGACGCCGTACGCGCGGGCGTCACCGCGGCGCTCGGCGACCCGGCCGCCAGGGTCGCCGACCTGCCGCTCGACCTCGCCCGCCCGGACGCGCCAGAGCAGCTGGTCGACCGCGCGTGCACGGAGTTCGGCCACGTGGACGCCCTGGTGTGCAACCACGCGCAGAGCGGCCTCGACGGTGCACTCGGCGAGCTCGACGCCGAGCTGCTCGACCGGCACTGGGCGGTGAACACCCGGTCCTCGCTGTTGCTCACGCAGGCGTTCGCCGCGCAGCACGACGGCCGGCCGGGCGGCCGGGTCGTGTTCCTGACCTCCGGGCAGCGGCAGGGTCCGATGCCGGGCGAGGTCGCGTACGCCGCGGCGAAGGGCGCGCTTGCCGAGGTCACGCTGACCGTGGCCGACCAGCTCGCCGACGACGGCATCACCGTCAACGCGGTCAACCCCGGCCCGGTAGACACCGGCTACCTCGACGAACGGACCTGGCAGCAGGTCGCGGCGAAGTTCCCCTTCGGCCGGTTCGGCGAGCCGGACGACCCGGCCAGGCTGATCGGCTGGCTGCTGACCGACGAGGCCCGCTGGGTCACCGGCCAGGTCATCGACACCGAGGGCGGGTTCCGCCGCTGGCAGTGACGGCCGCCGGGTCAGCCGTTGTCCACCGCCCGCACGTCGATGGACACCTCGGCACCCAACCAGAGGCTGGTGAGGACGTACTTCGTCCCGCTCGGCAGCGACCCGGCCTCGTCGGCGGCCGCGGACGCGGCGGAGCCGATCTGCTCGCAGTTCTTGTCGTAGAAGTAGAGGTCCAGGTCGTAGGTCGCAGCCGACTCGCCCTTCACCGTCACCGAGTGCATGCCGTCGCCGAAGCTGTCCGGCAGCTTCGTGACCCAGCCGTCCGTGCCTTGCGACGCCGGTGGCGCCGTGCAGTTGTTCTGCAGGTCGAGCATGGTCACGCTGGCGCCGAACTCACCGCCAGGGTTGCCCGCGGCGATCGTGCCTGAGTCCTTCACCGGATCGTCCGGCGGCTCCGGCGGCAGCGGCTGCACACCCTGCACGCCCTTGGCGAAGACCTGCACCTCGGCCGCCTGCACCTGCTCCTTGGTCTCGCCCATCGGTGCGTCAGCGTAGAAGCGTACGTACTTCGCGCGCGTCGGCTCGGCCAGCTGGAAGGTGCGGTAGTCCACGTCAGGGGCCACCGGTCGCGGTTTCTGGTAGCCGAACCCGTCCTTCTTCACCAGCGCGTTGCGCCACTGCTCGCCGTCGGTCGAGACCTGCACGGTGAAGTCCTTCAGCGCCTCGAACCTGGAGGTGGTGAACGCGCTCAGACGCACGGAGGAGACGTCCGCCGGCTTGGCCAGCTCGACGACCGCGTTCCCGCGCGGCTTCGTGGACCAGCGGCTGGACGCGGTGTCGTCGAACAACGCCTTCGCGCCTTCGCTGCTGGCCGAGACGACCTTCGCGCCGTTGCCGGTGGACGCCAGGTTCGGCGCGACCTCGAGCGTGACCCGCTTGCGGTCGCCCGCCTGCACCTTCACGGCGTCGAAGGTACGCGCGCCGAAGCCACGCGCCTGCACGGTCACGGGGTACTCACCGGCCACCGCGGGTGCGGAGAAGCCGCCGTCCGCGCCCGTCAGGCGCAGCGGCGTGCTGCCCGCCTCGAACGAGCCGAGGAACACGTTCGCGCCGGCGATCGGCTCGCCGGTGGACGCGTTCACGACCTTGCCGACCAGCTCACCGTTCTTCGACTCGTCGGGGTGGTCGAACGCCGGCGTCGGGTTCAGGTCGTCGCCGCCCTCGGTCTGGGCGTGTGCCCCGGCGCCGCGCTTCGCGAAGGCCGTCCAGAACGCGTCCCAGATCCCCTCGTACCTGTCCGAGTCGTGGTACAGGTCGTCGATCGCCGAGCCGATCGAGTCGCGCATCTCGAGGAACGACGGGTCGGCGGGCGAGCGCGGCATCGCCTCGGTCACGGTCAGGCCGGCGATCCGCGCCGCGGCCTGCTCGCCGTACTTCTTCACCAGCAGCTTGCGGTAGTCCCACAGGATGCTGGTCCAGATCTCGCCGTCGGAGTGCACCTCGGCGCCGCCGAGGTCGTAGCCGATGTCGGCGTACGTCGTCGGGTTGTCGTCGTACGCCCAGTTCCTGATACCCCGCTCGGCGTTGCCGGTGGCGTACGCGCCGACGACCGAGTCGTCCTGCAGGCCCTCGCGGTGCAGGTAGTTCAGCGCGTACCAGTCACCCCAGCCCTCGCCCATGGAGCCGGACTGGTGCGAGTTCAGCGCGTTGTCCTCGGCGCTGACGTAGCGGTTCGACAGCCCGTGCGCGTACTCGTGCTCGATCACCGAGGAGTCGAAGTCGCCGTCGCGGCAGGGGCCCTCGAACGAGTCGTTGATCGGCTCCCACAGGAACATGCCGCTCCACGCGGGGATGCCGTCAGGCAGCGTCAGCATGTACGCGTTGTCCCTGCCGGTGTAGAGCGGCTCGCCACCGGTCAGCGCGCCGGCTTGTGCCAGGCCGAGGATCGGGTCGCCGCCCTCGCCACCCTTGCCGTCGTTGTTGACCTGGAAGTTCCCGTCCTCCTCGGTGAAGCCGAGGTCGTAGAACTCGTCGTGGATCCGGTTGTGGTGGTAGAAGAGGTTGGTCGCGGCCGGGTCGATGTCCTTCGCGTAGGACGGCGGCACCGACTCGCACTCGCTGCGCTCCCAGTTCGCTGCGTACGCGTAGTTGAACTGCGACGTGGCGCTGACCGGGCGCGGCCCCTGGTCGGCGGGCACCAGGTAGTTGGACCAGTTCGCGTACGAGTTGGCGTTGTTGCCCAGCGTCGTCGGGCCGGGGAGACCGGCGACGCCGCTTGGGTCGACGTACCCAGAAGGCGACTCCTTGGTCGGCCCGAAGCTCTTCACCACCGCGTCGCCGCCCTTGGGCGCGCCGGGGTAGTTCGGGTAGACGGTGCCCTCCGAGTCGTTGTGCACCAGGCTGGCGCGGCGCAGCACCTTGCCGTCGGTGGCGTCGATCGTCACGTCCCACGCCCGGTCGAGCTTCTTCACGAACAGCACCTGCCAGGCCGGCTTCGCGCCGTCGGCGGTGACGAACACCGTCTTGCGCGCGTACGAGCCGGCGGCGAACGGGCCGCGGGCGAAGGTGGTGAAGCCGGCCTTCTCGCCACGCTCGTCGGCGCTGAAGTCGGCCTTCGGCGCGAGCGACCCGGCGACCTGCTCGAGCGCACTGTCGGCGGAGAGGTTCCAGCCGCCGCGCAGCGTGGCGCTGCGCGCGTTCTGCCCGGCGTACGACTCGACGGCGCCGTTCTTCCGCACGGTCACGGTCAACGAGCCGCCGTGCACGGCCGCCACGCCGTCGAACGTCTGGCGCAGGTCTACGACCCTGCTGCCGCTGCGCAGCCGGTGCACGCCGGTGACCTGGAGGTCGTCGAGGTCATCGGCAGCTAGCCCGAGCGCGCTGCGGTGCTCGCCGAGCCACCGTTCGGCGATCTGCCGCGGGGTGCCGTCGCGGGGCCCGGTGAGGGTGCCGCGCGCCGGCCGGATGGTGCGCGGGGTGCCCAGGTCGTCGTTCCAGGTCAGCCGTGGTCGGCTGGTGGCGTCCGCGGCGAGCTCCTCGAGCGCGCGCAGCTGCTCCTTGGTCGGCGACTGCCGCTTGCCCTGGTCGCGGGTGTCGACATAATCGTCGCCGTCCGCGGCCGGCGGCGGTGGCTGTACCGCCTGTGCGTACGCGGTGACGGATACCGCGACGATTGCGGCACAGCTGGCCGCGAGAACTGCCCGAGTGGCGTTGCGTCGTAGCACGCGCTGGTCACCCCTGCATGTCCAGGTGGCCCCCGAGTTCACCCCAAAGCATGGAGTCAGCGACCCCCCGGTTACTAGCCGGTACGCAACCGTGATCATCCGAGTACGGACAGCGACGCGAATGGCGACCGGACAAACCCGCTGGTCGTCGGGCATGCTGGGAGGCGAGAGAGCGAGAGGAGAGGCATGCGCAGCATCTGGAAGGGCGCGATCTCGTTCGGGCTGGTCTCCATCCCGGTCAAGCTGTACAGCGCCACCGAGGAACGCAACGTGTCCTTCCACCAGGTGCACCGGGAGGACGCCGGCCGGATCAAGTACCGCCGGGTGTGCACCGTGTGTGGTGAGGAAGTGCCGTACTCCGACATCGCCAAGGGCTACGAGCTGCCGAGCGGCGAGGTCGTCGTGCTCACCGAGGAGGACTTCGCCGACCTGCCGCTGTCGTCCAGCCGCGCGGTGGACGTGCTCAAGTTCGTGCCGCTGGCCGAGGTCGACCCCATCTACTTCGCGAAGAGCTACTACCTGGAGCCGGACGCCCAGGGCGCGAAGCCGTACGTGCTGCTGCGCGAGGCGCTCGAGGCGTCAGAGCAGGTCGCCATCGTGAAGATCGCCCTGCGCCAGCGCGAGCAGCTCGCGACGCTACGGGTGCGCGACGGCGTGTTCGTGCTCGAGACCATGCTGTGGCCGGACGAGATCCGCACCCCCGAGTTCGGGTTCCTCGACGAGGACATCGAGGTGCGGTCGCAGGAGCTGGAGATGGCCAAGTCGCTGATCGAGCAGATGAGCGGCGAGTTCGAGACGGACGAGTACTCCGACGCCTACCGGGAGGCCCTGCAGGCCGTCATCGAGGCGAAGGTCGAGGGCCGCGAGGTCGTGCAGCCTGAGGAGGAAGAGGAGGCCGGCACCGTCGTCGACCTGATGTCCGCGCTGCGCGCCAGCGTGGAGGCCGCGAAGACCGGCCGCGCGTCCGAGTCGGAGGAGGAGGCGCCGAAGAAGAAGGCGGCGAGCAAGCGCAAGACCGCCTGACGGCCGCGGCGGGAATGGTGTGGCGTCCGGCTCGGTTGGCACCGTTGAGAGACTGTTCCACGTACGACGACGCCACGAGCCGAGACCCGGAGAGACAACGTGTCGCTGCCACCACTGGTCGAACCAGCCGCTGAACTCACCGTTGACGAGGTACGCAGGTACTCCAGGCACCTGATCATCCCCGACGTCGGCATGGACGGGCAGAAGCGCCTGAAGAACGCCAAGGTGCTCGTCGTCGGCGGTGGCGGGCTCGGCTCGCCCGCACTGCTCTACCTCGCGGCAGCCGGTGTCGGCACGCTCGGCGTGATCGACTTCGACGTGGTCGACGAGTCCAACCTGCAGCGGCAGGTGATCCACGGCCAGTCCGACATCGGCAAGCCGAAGGTCGAGTCGGCGCGCAACAGCGTCGCGGAGATCAACCCGTACGTGCAGTTCAACGTGCACGAGACCAGGCTCGACAACAGCAACGCGCTGGAGATCTTCGAGCCGTACGACCTGATCCTCGACGGCACCGACAACTTCGCCACCAGGTACATGGTCAACGACGCCTGCGTCATCCTCGGCAAGCCGTACGTCTGGGGCTCGATCTTCCGCTTCGACGGCCAGGTCAGCGTCTTCTGGGACGAGTACGGCCCGAACTACCGCGACCTGTACCCGGAGGCCCCGCCACCCGGCATGGTGCCGTCGTGCGCCGAGGGCGGCGTGCTCGGCGTGCTGTGCGCGTCGATCGGCGCGGCCATGGTGACCGAGGCGATCAAGCTGATCACCGGCATCGGCGAGCCGCTGCTCGGCCGGCTGATGATCTACGACGCGCTCGCCATGACGTGGAAGACCGTCAAGGTGCACAAGGACCCGGAGGGTGAGCCGGTCAAGGAGCTCATCGACTACGAGGCGTTCTGCGGCGTGGTCTCCGAGGAGGCCGCGGACGCGGCGGCCGGCTCGACGATCAGCGTCAAGGACCTGAAGGAGAAGTTCGACCGCGGCGACGACTTCCTGCTCGTCGACGTGCGCGAGCCGCACGAGTACGAGATCGTGCAGATCCCCAATGCCGTGCTGATCCCGAAGGACCGGATCCTCTCCGGCGAGGCGCTGGCCGAGCTGCCCCAGGACAAGCCGATCGTGCTGCACTGCAAGACCGGCGGGCGGTCCGCGGAGGCACTCGCCGCGCTGAAGCAGGCCGGGTTCGCCGACGCGACGCACGTGGGCGGCGGCGTGACCGCCTGGGCCAACCAGATCGACACCTCGCTGCCGACGTACTGACGCGTCCTAGACTCCGCGGCGTGGACGACTTCGCGGAGGCCGTGCTCGATGTGGTCGACCAGATCCCGCCGGGCAAGGTGATGGCGTACGGCGACATCGCCGAGTACGTGGGCCGCGGCGGCCCCCGGCAGGTCGGCCGGGTGATGGCGCTCTACGGTGGCGGCGTGCCGTGGTGGCGCGTGGTGCACGCCAATGGCTCGCCCGCCTTCGAGGAGGACGGGCGAGCCGTCGCGGCACTACGCGAGGACGACACCCCGATGCGAGGTACCAGGGTCGACATGCGCCGTGCCCGCTGGGACGGCTTCTGACACTGCGTTACGGAGAGATCTACCCCGGTGACCCTCACAGGGGTTGAATGTCTGTGCACTGGCGCTGGCTGATGCCATCGCCGCCAAGCGGCGCGAACTCGCCGACGTCCAACGACAGTACGACGAACTCTTCGTCGACGGCCAGGCCCTCATCAAGGCCGTCGACAAACTCAGCGCCGGGGAAGCGCGACCGTGACGCTGAGTGGCGTGGCGCAAACGCTGACAAAGAAGCAGCTGCGTGACCTGCTCGACGAGAACAACCGAAGCCGGCAGCCACTCGGTCAAACGGCCGTGCGTCTCCGCGACGAGCTGACCGAACTCGAGAGCCAGCAGATCGGCGTCGGCAAGCCGTCACGCCGGCAGCAGCGGCGGGACCTGGCGCCCCACACCAAGCACACGGGGCGGAGCACGGCGACAACCGGTGACAACGGCCGGCGTCCGGACCCCTGCTCGACCAGCCGTTGCGCGCCGCAGGATCAACTCGACACAGCCAAAGGCACCATTTTACTCGTTACGTCGACGGGTTCTCGATGAACGTGACGACGTTGCCGTCGGGGTCGGCGACGGATGCCAGCCTGGCGTTCTTGTCGGTGGTGGTGACCTCGCCGAGCGCGATGCCGCGGCCGGCCAGCTCGGCGGTGTGTGCGGTCAGCTCGTCGACGGCGAAGTTGAGTGCCGTCTGCCCGGCACGCTGCGGGTCGTGGAACACCTGCACCCACGCGGTGTCGGCGACGTGCCAGTCGGCGAGGCTGGGCATCGGCCGGGCGTCGGCCGGCCGGCCGAGCAGCCGCTCGTACCAGGCCGTCGCCGTGGCGAGATCGCGTACGGGGACGACGGCGAGAACCTTTGTGATCGACATGGTCAGGACTCCAATGCTTCTGCGAGCTGATCGCGGAGCGCGTCCAGCTGGCTGGTGACGCCCTGTTCCCGCCATTCCGGCGCCTCCAGGCCGTCGAGGAACGTGCCCTGCTCGGTGAGCAGCAGCGTGGTGCCGTCACCGCTGGCGGTGAACTGCACCGTGGTCAGCGACACCGTCGCGGGACGGTCGTCGGCGTACAGCGTTGCCGTGTAGACGATCCGCTCGTTCGGCACGATGTCGCGGCAGTCGGCCTGGAACCGCAGCGCCGGCTGGTCGCCGCGGCGCGGGCTGCGGGCCAGCTCGGTGCCGCCGACGCGGAAGTCGAGCTCGTGCTCGGCGCCTTCACCGGCGAACCAGCTCGCCTTCGCGCTCGGCTCGGCCCAGGCGGCGAACACCCCCGTTCCGGCGCACCCGGGTAGGTGCGTTCCAGGGTGAACGTGGAGTGCAGGACGGTGTGGTCGGTCATCGTGTGCTCCTTGGTGTGGTCATTGCTCGGACAGGTAGTCGCCCAGCCGGTCGAGGCGTCGCTCCCACGCGGTGCGCTGCCGGTGCAGCCAGTCCTCGGCCGCCCGCAGGCGGTCCGGCTGCAGGTGGCAGGTGCGTACGCGCCCTGCCTTCGCCGACTCGACCAGCCCGCTGGCCTCGAGGACCTGCAGGTGCTGGACCACCGCCGCCAACGACATCGGCAACGGCCGGGCCAGCTCGCTGACCGAGGCCGGTCCGTTCGCCAGCCGCGCCACCATCGCCCGCCGACTCGGGTCGGCAAGCGCGTGGAGGATCCCGTCGAGCGACTCCTCTTGGTTAAGCATGTACTTAACTATCCGCCCGACCAAAGGCACAGTCAAGGGGTTGCTTAACTTTCTTGGGCTCGCACGGGAGGTGCGGGTTGTGGACCGGGTTCGCCGGTGCCGCTACCGGGCGTTCGCGGCGCGGTCCTCGTCGTCGGCCGGCCATGGGAACCAGTTGTCGCCGTCCGCGGGCTGGGTGTCGCCGGCATCCGCGGCGTGGCCGTGCTGGTCGGCGAGGACGGCCTGGTAGTGCTCCTCGATCGCGGCCGCGTGCACCGCCGGCGCGAACCGGCGCTCCACCTTCGTCCGTGCCGCCTGGCCCATCGCCGCCGCCCTGGCGGGGTCGAGGACGAACGGCCGGATCGCGTCGGCGAGGGTGGCCGAGTCGCGGGGCGCGACGAGCTCGCCGTCCACGCCGGGGTCGACGAGCTCGGGCAGCCCGCCCATCCGGGTCGCGACGACGGGGCGCGCGCACGCGAACGCCTCGAGCACCGCGAGTGGCTGGTTCTCGTGCCACACCGACGGCACGACGACCACCGCGGCGGACCGCATCAGGTCGTGCGTCTTCGTGCTGTCGAGGTTGCCGTGGAACGTCACCCGACCTGGTACCAGCTGCTCGGCTAGCCGCTCCAGCTCGTTGCGTTGCGGACCGTCGCCTGCGATGTGCAGGTGCGCCTTGGCGGGCAGGTGCTCCCACGCCCGGATCAGGACGTCGACGCCCTTCTCCTGGCTCAGCCGGCCGACGAACACCGCGCCCTCGCCAGGCACGTGGCTGGGGAAGACCACCTCGGTGTCGATGAAGTTGTCCTGGAGGTGCAGCCGGTCGGGGTACACGCCGGCCGAGCGCATCACGTCGGCGAGGAACCAGCTCGGGCACAGGAAGCGGTGGATCGGCGCGTACGCGTTCACCTTGCGGTGCAGCGTGGTCTCCAGTGCGGCCGCCGCGCTACGGGTCAGCGAGCCGTTGCAGCGCTTGCGCAGCGCCTGCATCGGCCCACCGGTGACGCAGGCCGTGCACGGCTTGCCGTGATCGAGCAGCTGAGACGTGGGGCAGGCGAGCTTGTAGTCGTGCACCGTCATCACCGCGGGAATGCCGCGGTAGGCCAGCGGCCGCAGGATGGACGGCGAGAGCTGGTGGTAGATGTTGTGCAGGTGCACAATGTCGGGCTTGAAGTCGTCGAGCACCTCGTCGAAGCCGCGCGCCGCGGACGTCGACCACATCATCCGGCCGAGGTTCTTCAGCTTGCCGACTGGTGACCGCGGCGGCGGGGTGAACGAGATCTCCGCCGGGAAGCTGCGCTCGTACTGGTAGGTCTCGTTGTCCGGGTGGTGCATGCCGAAGAACGTGACGTCATGGCCCGCGACGTGCTGGAGCTGCGCGAGGTCGTCGGCGTACGCCTCGGTGCCGCCGCGCCGGTGCAGGAACTTGTTCACATGCAGGATGCGCACTTCCGTCACGCCTTCCGTCGGTCGCAGGGCCGGGGCCGTCGGGCCGGCCGTCGAGTTGCCGGGCAGGCGCGCGACATCGCCGCGACTACCGCTCGTTGGCCGCGATCCCTGGTTTGGTATGCGCAATGGGGCCTACGCGCTGGGGGCGAAGCGCTCATCGCCGTCCATACTGCGCGCGTTCACCCAGGCCGCAACACCTGCAGATGCGGTCAGACACCACGAAAACACGACCGGTAACGCCAGGGCCGTCATCAGCTTCACCAAAGCGACAGAACACCCCAAGACGCCTACGCCGTCAACGCGGTCCGTGCTCGGTGGCCGCGCCCCTACGCGACGAACGGCTCGGCGGTCTGGGTGCTGCCGGTCCGCACGGCGGTGTACGCCCAGGCGATGCGGTCGACCGCATCGTCGATCTGCTCGTTCGGCAGCGTGTAAGGCAGCCGGACGAACCGCTCGAACGACGCCCCGGGGCCGAACCGCGGGCCGGGCGCGAGCAGCAGGTCGTGCCGCGCCGCGACGCCGGCCAGCGGTGTGGCGACCGGCTCCGGCATCGCGCACCACAGCGTCAGCCCGCCCGGTGGCACCTGGAACGTCCAGTCCGGCAGCCGCGACCCGACGGCGGCGACCAAGTGGTCGCGCTGGTCGTGCAGGTCCGCGCGGCGGGGCGCGAGCAGCTCGTCGCGGTCGGCGAGCAGGTGCGCGAGCACCAGCTGGTCGAGCACCGGAGTGCTGGTGGACAGCCCCGCACGGGTGGCCAGCAACGGGTCGACGAGGGACTGCGGCACCCGCAGCCAGCCGATCGAAAGCCCGCCCCAGTACGACTTGCCGGCACTGCCGAGCAGAAGCACCGGCGCTCCCGTCGACCGTGCGTACGCGGCGAACGGCTTCGGCATGTCGTGCTCGGCCACGTCGAGGGACAGGTCGACCATCGTCTCGTCGACGACGGTCGGCGTGCCCGAGCTCGCCAGCGCCCGGGCGAGGCGCTGCCTGGTCTCGTCGTCCATCAGGTGGCCGGTCGGGTTCTGGAAGTCGGGGATAAGGTAGGCCAGTCGCGGATTGGCCTGCCGCACCGTCGCCTCCAGCATGGCCACGTCCCACCCGGCCGGCCCCACCGCGGACGGCACCGGACGGGCGCCGGCGAGCTCGATGCTGCGCAGCGCGTTCGGGTACGTCGGGTGCTCGCAGAGCACCCGGTCGCCTGGGCCGGTGCAGTGGTGCAGCGCGAGGTCCCAGGCCGCAAGCGCGCCGCTGGTGACGATGATCTGCTCCGGCGTGGTGGCGAGGCCGCGCTCGGTGTACCGCTGCGCGAGCGCCTGGCGCAGCTCGGGCAGCCCGTGCGGCAGGTAGCCGTGCTGGGACGTGTACCGCGGCAGGTCGGCGGTGGCGGCGGCGACCGCGCGGGCGAAGCCGCCGACCGCGGGCACCGTCGCGCAGGCCAGGTCGAGCTCCTTGGTGTCCATGCCGGGCAGGAACGTCGGCTCGTCGTCCAGCCGCCTGGTGGGCAGCGTGGTGCGGCTGCCGGAGCCGCGCCTGCTGTCCAGGTAGCCGCGCTCGCGCAGCTCAGCGTACGCGCTCGCGACCGTCGTACGGCTCAGCCGCAGCGCGCTGGCGAGCGAGCGCTCGCTGGGCATCCGGGTGTGCGGCGGCACCCGGCCGTCCAGCACCAGGTGCTCGACGGCCTGCGCGAGCCGCAGGTACGTCGGCCCGGGGCCACGGAGGGTGCCAACCAGGTCGACCAGACGGTACGAAGAGACATGTCGTTCGGCGGCCATATAGCCACTATTGCGCAATTGGCTATGGATGACCAGACCAGTTGTCGGGAATCATGGCCTGGTGACCGCGATCAGTCGTCCGAACATCCGCTCCGCCGTCAGCCTGGACTCGCCACTGGCCCAGCTCCGTGAGGGCCGGCTGGTGCGCCGGCTCGTCCAGCTGTACCTGGGCCTCGCGCTCTACGGGTTCTCGCTCGGCCTGATGATCCGAGCCAACCTCGGCCTCGACCCGTGGGACGTGCTGCACCAGGGCATCGTCCGGCACGTGCCGCTGTCGTTCGGCGCCGTGGTGATCCTCATGTCGTTCGTGGTGCTGCTGTTCTGGATCCCGCTGAAGCAGTGGCCGGGCCTCGGCACGGTGAGCAACGCGATCGTGGTCGGACTCGGCGTGGACCTCACCCTGCACGTGCTCGCGCCGCCGTCGGCGCTGTGGCTGCGCATAACGTTCGTCGTCGGCGCGGTCGTGCTGAACGCCGTCGCGACGGCGGCGTACGTCGGCACCCGGCTCGGGCCGGGCGCGCGGGACGGCCTGATGACCGGCCTGGTGCGGCGGACCGGCCGGTCGGTGCGGCTGGTGCGGACGGTACTCGAGGTGGGCGTGCTCGCCATCGGCTGGCTGCTCGGCGGCTCCGTCGGCGTCGCGACAGTGGTCTACGCGTTCGGTATCGGCCCGCTGACCCAGCTCTTCCTGCCCTACCTGACCGTGTACCCGAGGGTCCCGGCTAGCTGAGGCGGCCAGGCAGCTGCGCGGCGCGCTCGATCAGCTCGCGGTCGTAGGCGATGCCGGGGACGTACATGATGACGTAGTCCGCCCCGGCCTCGAGCGCCTGCTCGATCCGGCCGGCGATGCCGTTCACGGTGTCCAAGACCAGCCCCGGGTACCTGCCGACGAACGTGTCGTGGTCGACCGAGCCACGGGCCTTCGCGGTCGCCTTCTGCGGGTCGGCGCCGTCCGCGATCGGGAAGACGTTCAGCGACGTCGACTTGATGATCGAGTCGTAGTCGCGGTCGACGGTGTCGCAGTGCCTGCGCAGGATGTCGAGCTTCTCCCTGATCACCTCGGGCCTGCCCGCGCCGACGTTGCACGCGTCGCCGTACTTGGCGACCAGCTTCAGCGTCACCTTCTCGCCGCCGCCGCCGATCCACAGCGAGGGGTGCGGCGTGCGTACGCCCTTCGGCTCGTTGATCGGCTTGTCGACCGAGTAGTACTTGCCGTCGAAGACGACCTCGTCCTCGGTCCACATCCGGTAGACGATCTCGACGGCCTCGGCGAACGCGCCCATCCGGTCGCGCAGCTCCGGCCACGGGTAGCCGTAGGCGCGCCACTCGTGCTCGTACCAGCCGGCGCCGATGCCAGCGTAGAGCCGGCCGCGTGCGGCGGCGTCCACGGTGGACGCCATCTTCGCGTACAGGCTGGGGTGGCGGTAGCCGTTGCAGCCCACCATCTGCCCGACGTTCACCCGCGTGGTCTCGCGGGCGAGCGCGGTGGTCGCGGTCCAGCACTCGAAGACGCTGTTCTGCGTCGGCTCAGGCACCGTGTGGAAGTGGTCGTAGAGCCAGATGGAGTCCCACGGGCCGGCGTCGGCGGCCTTGGCGGTCGCGACCATGGTCTCGAACTGCTCCGCCGGATCGGCGATCTCCGCGAGATCCATCCGCCAGCCCTGAGGTACGAAGATGCCGAACCGAGTCGTCATGCGCACGCCTTCCGTCGCGATGTCTGCACCGCCCTTTCTATCGTTGGTGGCGGGAACCGCAAAACATCTGATGTATCGTGCGAGGATGAAGAGGTCGCCGCAGGTGCCTGCGTACCAGGACCTCGCCGACGCGTTGCGGCTGAGGATCGTCAGCGGGGAGCTTGAACCCGGTGACCGGCTGCCGGTCGAGCCGGAGCTGTGCGCCGAGTACGCGGTCAGCAGGAGCACAGTGCGCGAGGCACTGCGGGTGCTCTCCAGCCAGGGCCTGGTCGTCACCACGCGAGGCGTGACCGGCGGGACGTTCGTCGCACACCCGGACGGCGACCAGATCAGCGAGTACCTGGAGACCAGCCTCGGTCTGCTGGTGCAGTCGGACGCCGCGGGCATCTCCGTGCGTTCGCTCCTCGAGGTGCGCAGCTTCCTCGAGGTACCGGCGGCCGGGTTGGCGGCACAGCACCGCACCGAGGCGCAGCTCGAGGCGCTGCGCGACACGCTGATCGACCCACGCAGGGTGGACGCCGCCGAGATCGGGCCGACGAACATCGGCTTCCACGCGCTGCTGCTCGAGGCCAGCAGCAACCCGCTGCTGAGCGTCGTCACCCAGCCGGTGTTCCGGATGGTCAGCCGCCGGTTCGCCAGGGACGACGCGCCGAAACGCTTCTGGGCGAAGGTCTTCAACGACCACAGGGAGATCTTCTACTACGTCGAGGCCGGTGACGCCGAGGGAGCGCAGGAGGCGACCGCCGAGCACCTCGGCCACCTGCGCACCACGTACGAGCACATCGACAGGGAGCGGCGCGATGGGCGAGGGGAGATCCGAGCCACGTTGCGTTGACCCGCAAAAAATCAGATGTTTACGCTGAGGCAACGCTTGAAGGGATCGGATCATGGTGACGCACCCACCCGAGTTGGGCAGGTTCTTCGAAGACTTCCAGGTGGGTGACGTCTACAAGCACCCGCTCGGCCGCACCATCTCGGAGACCGACAACACCTGGTTCACGTTGCTGACCTGCAACACCAACCAGAACCACTTCAACGCCGTGTTCGCCGAACGCTCGCCGGTCGCAGGGAAGATCATCGTCAACTCCGGTCTCACCGTGGCGATCGTGCTCGGCCAGAGCGTGATCGACGTCAGCCACAACGCCATCGCCAACCTCGGCTGGGAGAACATCAAGCTGACCCACCCGGTGTACGTCGGCGACACGCTGTTCTCCGAGTCGGTCGTCACCGGGACCAGGAAGTCACGCAGCCGCCCGTACGCGGGCATCGTCACGGCCCGCACCCGGGGACTCAACCAGGACGGCGACGAGGTGCTCTCCTGGGTGCGCAGCGTGCTGATCTACTCCAGGGACGCTCCGCACCACAAGGGATGGTTCCCCGAGGCGAAGACCGGGCCGTTGACCGTCGACGGTGGCGAATGAGTGGAGGGCCGTCATGAAACCGCTCGAGGACCTGCGCATCGTCGCGGTGGAACAGTACGGTGCAGGGCCGTGGGGCAGCCTGCAGCTGGCGGACCTCGGCGCCGAGATCATAAAGATCGAGGACCCGGCCGCCGGCGGTGACGTCGGCCGGTACGTCCCGCCGTACCACGAGGGCGAGGACTCGCTGTTTTTCGAGGCGTTCAACCGCAACAAGCGCTCGCTGTCGCTCGACATCGGGTCGCCGCAGGGGCGTGCGGTGTTCGACGACCTGGTGCGGAACGCCGACGTCGTCTACTCCAACCTGCGTGGCGACGTGCCGGCGAAGCTGCGGCTGCGCTACGACGACCTCAAGCACCTCAACCCGCGCATCGTCTGCTGCTCACTGAGCGGCTTCGGCATGACCGGCCCGCGCAGCAAGGAACCCGGCTACGACTACGTGCTCCAGGCGATGGCCGGCTGGATGTCGGTCACCGGCGAGCCCGGTGGCCCACCGACGAAGTCCGGGCTGTCGCTCGTCGACTACTCCGGTGGTTACGTCGCCGCACTGTCGTTGCTCGCCGCCGTGCACAAGGCGCGCCGCGACGGTGTCGGCGCCGACTGCGACGTGAGCCTCTACGACGTCGCGGTGTCGTTGCTCGCGTACGTCGGCGCCTGGCAGCTCACCGGGGGCTACGAGCCGCAGCGCATGGCGCAGTCTGCGCACCCTTCGCTGGTGCCGTTCCAGGCGTTCGAGGCGTCCGACGGCTGGTTGGTCATCGGCTGTGCCAAGGAGAAGTTCTGGCAGCGGCTGACAAAGGTGATCGAGCGCCCGGAGCTGGCCGACGACCCGCGGTTCCTTACGTTCGTCGACCGCGGCGAACACCGCGACGAGCTGCTGTCGGTGTTGACCGAGATCCTCGCGCAGCAGCCCGTCGAACACTGGCTGACGGAGCTGCGCGCGGCTGGCGTGCCGTGCGGCCCGGTGAACACCGTCGCCGCGGCACTGGCCGACGAGCACACGCTCGCCCGCGGGCTGGTCGTGGAGACCGAGCACCCGGAGTTCGGCACCGTGCGGCAACCCGGCACGGCGGTGCGGGTCGGGCCGCCGCGCGCCGAGCACCGCAGGGCGCCGCAGCGCGGCGAGGACTCCGCGTACGTACTGCGCGACCTGCTCGGCTACGACGAGGAGAAGATCTCCGACCTCGGTGCGGCCGGGGCGTTCGGTGACCGGTAGGGAGATCAGCATGGATTTCGAGCTCAGTGACGAGCAGCGGTTGTTCCGTGAGTCGTTGCGTGACTTCGTGGATCGGGAGATCCGTCCGGTCGCGCAGGAGTGGGAGGCGTCGGACCGGTATCCCACGGAGATCGTGGCGACGATGCGGCAGCTTGGCCTGTTCGGGTTGACGGTGCCGGAGGAGTTCGGCGGGATGGCCGCGGACATGGTGTCGTTCGCGTTGGTGTTCGAGGAGATCTCCCGGGGTTGGATGGGTATTGCGGGGATCCTCGGTAGTCATTCGTTGTCGTGCTGGATGATCGCGCGGCATGGCACGGAGGAGCAGCAGCGCACCTACCTGCCCGACCTGGCGACCGGGAAGCGTCGTACGGGGGTGGCGCTGACCGAGCCGAACGCGGGCACGGACCTGCAGGGCATCCAGACCACCGCCAGGCGCGACGGCGACAGCTACGTGCTCAGCGGGACGAAGACCTGGATCACCAACGCCAGGCATGCCGACCCGTTGCCGGTGTTGTGCAAGACCGATCCGACGGCGAGCCCGGCGCACAAGGGTATGTCGGTCTTCCTCGTGGATGCGGACACGCCGGGTTTCGCCGTGCAGCGGGACCTGCCGAAGCTGGGTTACAAGGGCACCGAGTCGTGTGAGGTGGTGCTCGACGAGGTGCGGGTGCCGGCGGCGAAGCTGCTCGGCGGTGTCGAGGGGCGGGGGCTGCAGCAGGCGTTGTCGGGGTTGGAGACCGGCCGGATCAATGTGGCCGCGCGGTCGTTGGGTGTTGCGCAGGCGGCGTACGACGAGGCGTTGCAGTACGCCGGGCAGCGGGAGGCGTTCGGACAGAAGATCCAGGACTTCCAGGCGATCCAGCTGAAGCTGGCGGACATGGCGATGCAGGTGCAGTCGTCGCGGCTGATGGTGTACTGGGCGGCGTCGCGTGCGGATGCGGGCGAGCGGGTGGACATGGAGACCGCGATGGCCAAGGCGCATGCTTCGCAGGCGGCGTTGGACTGCTCGCTGGCGGCGATGCAGGTGCACGGCGGCTACGGGTACTCCAAGGAGTTCGTCGTCGAGCGGCTGTACCGCGACGCGCCGTTGATGGCGATCGGCGAGGGCACCAACGACATCCTGAAGACGGTCATCGCGAAGGCCCTCACCACCGGCCGCGGCACCGTCGCCTGACGCCGCTCGGCGGGTACTGCCCGCGCTGTCCGCCGGATCTGGTGGAATCGGGGCGTGCAAGTCCGGAGCTTCCGGCTGGTTCGTCGTCCGAAACCGGCTGGCGCCGCGCCCCAGCTGGATGACGCCCAGCGCCGCGTCGTAGAGCACCCGGGCGGGCCGCTGCTCGTACGCGCCGGGCCGGGTACCGGCAAGACCGCCACGCTGGTCGAGGCGGTTGTCGACCGCATCGCCGGCCGCGGCCTGGCGCCCGAGCAGGTGCTGGTGCTGACGTTCAGCCGGAAGGCCGCCGGTGAGCTGCGCGAGCGGATCACCGCGCGGCTCGACCGCACCATGCAGGAGCCGCTCGCGCTCACCTTCCACTCGTACGCGTACGCGCTGGTGCGCAAGGCCGCCGTGCTGAACGGTGAGCCGCCGCCGCGGCTGTTGTCCGGCCCCGAGCACCTGGTGGAGATCAGGCGGCTGCTCGAGGGGGAGATCGAGGACGGTGCGTCGTACTGGCCGGCGGCGCTGCGGCCGGCACTGGGCACCCGCGGCTTCGCCGAAGAGGTGCGCGACCTGATGCTGCGGGTCACAGAACGCGACTGCACCGCCGCCGACCTGGCGCTGCTCGGCAAGGAGTACGGCCGCGAGGAGTGGACGGCGGTCGCCGGCTTCATGGAGCGCTACGCCGGCCGGTTCGACGTGGAGTGGGCGCGCGCGTTCGACTACGCCTCGCTGGTGCGCGAGGCCATCGCGCTGCTCGACGCGCCCGAGCCTGGCGGCGTCGGCGCGCGCGAGCGGGAGACGCGGGCCGCGGTGTTCGTGGACGAGTACCAGGACACCGACCCGGCCCAGGAGGGCCTGCTCTACGCGCTCGCCGGCCAGGGGCGCGACCTCACCGTGGTCGGCGACCCCGACCAGTCGATCTATGGGTTCCGCGGTGCGGACGTGAGCTGCATCGAGCGGTTCCCCGAGGTGTTCCGCACCGTGGACCGGCGGCCGGCCGGCGTGGTCGACCTGCGTACCTGCCGGCGGTCCGGGCCCACCCTGCTCACCGCGTCGCGTCGCGTCGCGTCGCGGCTGCCCGGCGCGCGGTCCACGCACCGGATGCTCACCTCGGCTCGTACGGAGGACCCGGGCAGCGTGGCCGTCAGCCTGCTGGCGAGCCGGGAGCAGGAGGCGGCCAACGTCGCCGACGTGCTGCGCCGTGCACACCTGGTCGACGGCATCGCCTGGCAGCGGATGGCCGTGCTCGTGCGGTCCGCCAACCTGCAGGCGGCGCCGCTGCAGCGCGCGCTGACGGCGGCCGGCGTGCCGGTAGTGGTCGCAGGCGACGAGGTGCCGCTCGTGCACGAGCCCGCGGTGCGGCCGCTGCTGCTCGCACTGCGCGCGGCCGTCCAGCCGGACGCGCTCGACGAGGACGCGGCAACCGAGCTGCTGTGCAGCCCGCTCGGCGGCGCCGACCCGCTCGCGCTGCGCCGGCTGCGGCGGGCGCTGCGCGATGTCGAGCACGACGCCGGCGGCACCCGCACGGTCGCCGAGCTGCTGCCCGCCGCGCTGCTCGACGAACGCGAGCGCGCGCTCGTCCACCCGGACGCGAGGGGTCCCGCGGACCGCCTCGCGCAGCTGCTCGCGAAGACCGCACAGGCGGTGCAGAGCGGTTCCGCTGAGGAGGCGCTGTGGGAGCTGTGGTCAGGCTCCGGGCTGGCGCAGCGGTGGCGCGACGTCAGCCTGCGCGGCGGGTTCCGCGGCCAGCAGGCCGACCGCGACCTGGACGCGGCGTGCGCGCTGTTCGACGCGGCCGCCAGGTACACCGACCGGATGCCAGGCGGCAGCCCGGTGGGTTTCCTCGACGACCTGGTCGCGCAGGAGATCCCCGGCGACACGCTGGGGGAGCAGGCGCCCCGCGCCGACGCCGTGCGCCTGCTCACCGCGCACCGGTCGAAGGGCCTGGAGTGGGAGCTCGTCGTCGTCGCCGGTGTGCAGGAGGGCATCTGGCCGGACACCAGGCTGCGCGGCACGCTGCTCGGCGTCGAGGACTTCGTCGAGGTGGCGCAGGGCAACGAGCCGCTCGTGCCGTCGATAGCCGCGAAGCTGCTCGAGGAGGAGCGCCGGCTGTTCTACGTCGCCACCACCCGCGCACGCAGCCGGCTGGTGGTCACCGCGGTCCTCGGCGGGGTGGACGGCGACGAGCAGCCCGCCAGGTTCCTCGGCGACCTCGGCGTCGAACCGGAGCAGGCCGGTGTACGGATGCCCCGCGCGCTGACGCTGCCGGCGCTGGTCGCCGAGCTGCGCGCGACGGTCGCCGACGGCACGTCGTCGGGCGGTCGCCGCGCGGTGGCGGCGGCGCACCTGGCCAGGCTGGCCGGCGACAACGTCCGCGGGGCCGACCCGGACGAGTGGTACGCGACCACCGAGCTCTCCGCACAACACCCGCTGTACGGCGAGGACGACCGGATCACGCTGTCCCCGTCGCAGGTCGAGGGGTTCGGCGCGTGCGGGCTGCGCTGGCTGCTCGAACGTGCGGTCGGCGCGGCCGACGTGGGCGCCGCGCAGAGCGTCGGCAACGTCGTGCACGCGCTCGCCGCGCTCGCGCCCGAGCCGACCGGTGCGGACCTGGACGACTTGCAGGCCCGGTTGAGCGAGGTGTTCGGCCAGCTCGACCTCGGCAGCCGCTGGTTCACCCGGCGCAGGGAGAGCGACGCCGCGGCCATGGTGGAGCGGTACGTCGGCTGGCGCGGCCAGAACTCCCGCACCCTGCTCGCCGCCGAGCAGCCGTTCGACGTCCGTACCGGCCGGCTGCGGTTGTCCGGCCGGGTCGACCGGGTGGAGCGCGACGAGCAGGGCCGTGCGTACGTCATCGACCTGAAGACCGGGCGGTCGGCGCCCGCGGACGACAGCATCGGCAGGCACCCGCAGCTCGGCGTCTACCAGCTCGCCGCCCGGCTGGGCGCGTTCGCCGCGCTCGGCGTGGAGCAGCCGGGCGGCGCTGCGCTCGTCCAGCTCGGCAAGGGCAAGACCGTCAAGGAGCAGGCACAGCAGGCACTCGCGGACGACGACGACCCCGGCTGGGTGGACGACCTGGTCGCGGACGTGGCGGCGCGGATGTCGCAGGCGCGCTTCGTCGCCCAGCTGAACTCGCACTGCGGGTCGTGCAAGGTGCGGTCGTCGTGCCCGCTGCAGGACGAGGGCGGGCAGGTGCACCCATGACGAGTGAGCTGCCGGTGGCCGCCCCCGTGCCCGGTCGGTGGGGGTGGCGCCGGTGACTGCCCTGTCGCAGGAGGTCAGGTACGACCCGTTCCGGCTGGCGCGCATCTGCGCCGCGCCCGAGCCGACGCCGGAGCAGGCCGCCGTCATCGCCGCGCCCACGGCGCCGTGCGTGGTGGTCGCGGGCGCCGGGTCAGGCAAGAGCGAGACCATGGCGCGCCGGGTGGTGTGGCTGGTCGCGAACGGGCTCTCGCTGCCCGAGCAGGTGCTCGGCCTGACCTTCACCCGCAAGGCCGCGCGCGAGCTCGGCGTGAAGGTGCGCGACTGGCTCGACCGGCTGCGGGCGCAGCCCGAGTTCAGCGGCTCCCTCGGCGCGGAACGGCTCGCCGGCGACCCGGTGATCTCCACGTACCACGCGTACGCCGGGCGCATCTACCGGATGCACGCGCTGCGCGACGGCGCTGAGCCCGGTGCCCGGCTGGTGACGCCTGCCGTGCAGTGGCAGCTCGCGCACACCGTGGTGGCCAGGTACGACGGCCCGATGGACGCGGTGGAGTGGACGCCGAGCACGGTCACCGCCGCCGTACTCGAGCTCGCCGGCGAGATGGCCGAGCACCTGGTCGGGCCGGACGACATCGTGCTCGACCAGGAGCGCTGGGAGGCGCGTGCGGCCGCGCAGCAGAAGGGCCGGCCGGCATTGGTCACCCGGCTGCTGAAGAACCAGCGCGTGCGCGGTCAGCTGCTGCCGCTCGTGGCGCAGTACCAGCAGGCGAAGCAGGCGGCCGGCTTGATCGACTTCGACGACCAGATGGCCGCCGCCGCCCGGCTGGCGTCCAGGCATCCGGCGGTCGGCCGGGTGGAACGGTCCATGTTCGACGCCGTGCTGCTGGACGAGTACCAGGACACCAGCCACAGCCAGCTCACCCTGCTGCGCGGCCTGTTCCCCGACGGCTTCCCTGTGATGGCCGTCGGCGACCCGGCCCAGTCGATCTACTCCTGGCGCGGCGCGACGGCCGGCAACCTGCGCCGGTTCGCCGACGACTTCCCGACCGCCGACGGCGCCCCGACCACGCGGCTGCACCTCACCTGGAGCTTCCGCAACGTCGAGCGGGTGCTGACCGTCGCGAACGCCGTCGTCGATCCGCTGCGGTCGGCGGACGTGAGCAAGCCGCTGGTGCCCGCGCCGGTGCTCGAGGACCCCGGCGAGGTCGAGTGCGCGCTGCTGGAGACCGTCGACGACGAGGCGCAGTGGGTCGGCGCGCGGGTGGCCGGCCTGGTCGAGGCGGAGGAGTGCCGGCCGTACGAGATCGCCGTGCTGGTACGTAAACGCAGCCAGATCACCCGGTTGCGCGAGGCGATGGAGAGCCGCGGTGTGCCGGTGGAGATCGTCGGCCTCACCGGACTGCTCACCGTGCCCGTCGTCGCCGACGTGGTGTCCACGCTGCGGGTGCTCTACGACCCGACGGCGAACGCGTCGCTGATCCGGCTGCTCACCGGGCCGCGCTGGCGGATCGGCGCGCGCGACCTGGTGGCGCTCGGCCGCCGCGCCAGGCAGCTGGTGCGGGTCGACGACGAGGCTGCCGACCAGCCGCAGGACCCGTTCGCGAACGCCGTGCTCTCCGAGCTCGACCTCGGCAGCCTCGCGGACGCGCTCGACGACACAGGGCCGCACCAGGCGTACTCCGCGCGCGCGTACGCCAGGTTCCGCGCGCTGGCCGCGGAGCTGCGGGTGCTGCGCGAGCGCGTCCAGCTGCCGCTGCCCGAACTGGTCGCCGAGGTCGAGCGCACGCTGCGGCTGGACATCGAGGTCGCGGCCCGTCCCGGCAGCGACCCGCGGGCCGCGCGCGCCGACCTGGACGCGTTCGCGGAGGAGGCCGCCAGGTTCTCCCGCGACGACGAACGCCCGACGCTCGGCGCGTTCCTCGCGTACCTCGACGCGGCGGAGGAGCAGGAGTCCGGGCTGGAGATCCCGCACGTCGGCGACTCGGACAGCGTCAAGCTGATGACCGTGCACGCGGCGAAGGGCCTGGAGTGGCCGGTGGTGTTCGTGCCCGGGCTCGCCAGCGGCAGCAAGGTGTCGGTGTTCCCCGCGCGGGCGCAGACGTCCACCAGCTGGACCGACAACGCGCGGCTGCTGCCGTTCGCGTTACGCGGCGACGCGCGCGACCTGCCGCAGCTCGCCGGGGTGGGCCGCGACGACGCGCAGCGCTATACGGCCGCGACAATGGCGCGGCAGGCGGCGGAGGAGCGTCGGCTGTTCTACGTCTCGGTGACCAGGGCGCAGCGGCTGCTGTGCTGCACCGGCTACCACTGGGGCACCGGTGTCACGCCGCTCGGCCCGTCCAGCTTCCTCACCGAGGTACGCGACGCGTGCCAGTCCGGCAGCGGCCGGGTGCGCGACTGGGTGGAGGAGCCGGTCGCAGAGAACCCGCTGCTCGCCGGTGGCTCGACGGCCTGGTGGCCGGTCGACCAGGATCCCGAGGTGGTGGCCGAGGTGCGCGCGGGCGCCGACCTGGTGACCGAGGCGACGACGGCGTTGCCGCTGGCACCGACGACGGCCGAGGACGACTGGGCGACCGACGTCGAGCTGCTGCTCACCGAGCTCGCGGCGAACAGGCGTAGCCACGACCAGCAGGTCGAGCTGCCCGAGCACCTGTCGGTGTCGGCGCTCGTCGCGTTGGCGCGCGACCCGGACCGGTTCGCGCTCGACCTGCGCCGCCCGGTGCCGCAGCGCCCGGAGCCGCGCGCCAGGCGCGGCACCGTGTTCCACCGGTACCTGGAGGCGCGGTGGGGGCAGCAGCGGCTGTTCGGCCCGGACGACGAGCCGGGCGCCGGCGACGTGGGCGGTGCAGGCGACGCGGAGTTCGAGCTGCTGCGGGAGCGCTTCGAGGCCAGCGCGTGGGCCGACCGGGTGCCGCTGGACGTCGAGGTGCCGTTCGAGATGCACGTCGAGGGCGTACTGGTCCGCGGCCGAATGGACGCGGTGTTCCCCACCGACGACGGCGGCTACGAGGTCGTCGACTGGAAGACCGGCAGCCCACCGGGCCCGGACGAGGAGCAGGCCGTAGCGGTGCAGCTGGCCGCGTACCGACTGGCCTGGGCCCGCCTGCACGACGTGCCACTCGACCAGGTGCGCGCGTCGTTCCACTACGTCCGCTCCGCCCGCACCATCAGCCCCGTAGACCTCCTGGACGCCGACGGCCTCGCCGCACTCATCCGCACCCTGCCCACCGAGGAATGAGGTCGGTGCTGTGCCGGCGGGTTGTTGGGCCGGCCCCATCGATCTGCTCGACGCCGGCGGCCTCGCCGCGCTGATCGGCGCCCTGTCGACGGAGCCGTGAGGGTCAGCGCGGGGCGACGAGCAGTGGTTGGGTCACCGAGCCGAGCTCGCCGTAGCGGTCGCCGAGGGTGCCGGTGGTCGAGCCGATGCCGTCGCCGCTGACTACGGTTGCGGCGTCGATGCACACCCACTCGTCGTGGGGGTGTCGGTGCACGGTGACGGTCGCGGCCGGCGGGATGAACAGCCAGCCGTCAAGCGGCACCACGCCGCTGATCCCGTTCGCCGCGTCCGCGGTGAGCAGCACCCGGTCGAGCGGCTGCAGCGGCACGCCGGCGACCAGCGGGATCCTGGGGCGTGTCCACACCGCGGCCGGGCCGAGGTCGTCGAGCGAGCCGTGGATCCAGCGCCAGTCGATCGCCTCCCCGTAGCCCCACCGGTCCCAGCCGGAGAAGAACCGCTGCGGCTGTGGGGGCGGGATGTCCGCGGGCAGTCCAGGCGGGTCCGCGGAGTTGCCGTTGGTGGTGATCTCCCAGGCGCGGGCGAGCGCGACCGGCCGGCCGGCCACGGTCAGCTCCGCCTCGAGCAGCCGGATCCGCTTGCCCGGACGGACCACGCGCGCGGCCGTTTCGAGCGGCTGTCGCGGCACGGCACCCAGGAACTCGACGGTCATCCTGGCCAGCCGGAAGCCCGGCTGCGGGTCCACGGCGCGCATCAGGTGCCCGAGCAGTGCGGTGGGCGGCCCGCCGTGCTGCGCCTCGGACTCCCACGGGCTCTCCGTCGCGTACGTAGGCTCGAACCTGTTCTCACCGGCAGGGACGTAGAACGCCTCGGGGAGCTCGGCCGGTGCGTCGTTCGGCATCACGGTGTCCTTCCTGCCTGCGGTTCCGTCGCCCGGCCACGACGCGGCGCCGCAACCCACCGGACAGTCTGACCGACGCACCCGATGCGCCGACGGCGGCGCCCGGTTAATCTCGGGGCGTGAGTAGTCTCCCGCACCTCGCCCTCGCCCGTGCCACCGTGGACCGCGACTGCTACGCCCGCGAGGACGCGGCCGTACTGGACGAGCTCTGGGCCGCGCCACAGACTCGCGTCCTCGTCGTCTCGGACGGCGAGACGTTGGTCGACGATGCGGGGACGCGGCTGGTCACCGTCGTCCCCGACGACGCGCCGCCGGGGGAGCGGTACTACCTGGGGCGCGGCGACGGCGGCACGTTCTTCGCCGTGCGATCCGCCCTGCCTGAGGGGCTCGACGGCGCGCGGCCGGCCGGCCTGCGGGAGATCGGCACCACGCTGGACGACCAGGAGGCCGGCCTGGTGGTGCACGCCGTAGCGCTGGAGCGCTGGCACGCCACGCACCAGCACTGCCCGCGGTGCGGGACACCGACGGACGTCGTGCACGGCGGCAGTCAGCGCGACTGTCCCGCCGACGGCAGCAGCCACTTCCCGCGGGTCGACCCCGCGGTGATCATGCTGGTCTACGCCGACGACGGCCGGTGCGTACTCGGGCGGCAGGCGGTGTGGCCGGCGAAGCGGTTCTCCGTGCTCGCCGGCTTCGTCGAGCCGGGCGAGGCGCTGGAGCACGCGGTGGCACGCGAGGTCGAGGAAGAGGTGAGCCTGCGCGTCGACGACGTACGTTACGTCGCGAGCCAGCCCTGGCCGTTCCCGTCCAGCCTGATGCTCGGCTTCACCGCCCGGGTGGTCGGCGGCGAGCTCGCCGTGGACGAACGGGAGCTCGCCGACGCGCGGTGGTTCAGCAAGGCCGAGCTGACCGCCGCCCTGGCGGACGGCTCGCTGCTGTTGCCGCCACCGGTCTCCATCGCCCGCCGCCTGGTGGAAACCTGGTACGGCGAGCCCTTGTCCGACTAACCGTCAGGCTGCGGCGAGCCGCTCCTCGACCTGGGCTACCGAGGGGTTGGTCAGCGCGGTGCCGTCAGGGAACACCACAGTGGGCACCGTCTGGTTGCCGCCGTTGACGCTCATGACGTACTCGGCCGCCTGCGGGTCGGCCTCGATGTCGACCTCGGCGAAGCCGATGCCAGCACGGTCGAGCTGGCTCTTCAGCCTGCGGCAGTAGCCGCACCACTGCGTGGTGTACATGGTGAGCTGAGCCGACATCGGCGCGGCGTCCCTTCGTCTCGGTTCCGTCTCAACCACCCGAACACGCGGCGCCCGGCAAACCTTCCCGCACCGGCGGTGCCTCCTACGCGCCGTTACGTCGGCGGGCTTTGCGAAGATGACCGTATGTCGGTCGAGGCGATACTCCACGGGCTCGACCCGGAGCAGCGTGCCGTCGCCGAGACCGTCCAGGGCCCGGTGTGCGTACTGGCCGGTGCCGGCACCGGCAAGACCAGGGCGATCACGCACCGGATCGCGTACGCCGTGCGCCGCGGGCTCGTGCCGCCGAGCCAGCTGCTCGCCGTGACGTTCACCACGAAGGCTGCAGGGGAGATGCGCGGCCGGCTGCGGGCGCTCGGCGTGCCGACCGTACAGGCGCGTACGTTCCACTCCGCGGCACTGCGGCAGCTCCGGTACTTCTGGCCGCGCGTGGTCGGCGGGCCGCCGCCGAAGATCGTGGAGAGCAAGGTAAAGCTGGTCGCCGAGGCCGCCAGGCAGTGCGGGCTCACCCTCGGCCGGGCGGAGCTGCGCGACGTGACCGGCGAGGTGGAGTGGGCGAAGGCCAGCCAGATCCGTCCGGACACGTACGTACGGCGGATGCTGCAGGCCGGCCGCCGACCACCGGTCGACGCGACCGACGTCGCGAACGTCTTCGCCAGCTACGACGAGCTGCTCCAGCAACGCAACCTGCTCGACTTCGAGTCCGTGCTCGAGCTGACCGCGGGGGTGCTGCTGGAGCACGCGGACGTCGCGGCGGAGGTGCGCCGGCAGTACCGGCAGTTCGTGGTGGACGAGTTCCAGGACGTCAACCCGTTGCAGAAGCTCGTGCTCGACGCCTGGGTGGGCGACCGGCACGACGTGTGCGTCGTTGGCGACCCGAACCAGACCATCTACTCGTTCACCGGCGCGAGCCCGTCGTACCTGCTCGACTTCGCCGCCGAGCACCCGGACACGACGACGATCCGGTTGGAGCGCGACTACCGGTCCACCCCGGAGGTCGTACGGCTGGCGAACGCGGTGATCGACCGCGCCAACGACAGGAGCGAGGCACACCGGCTCACGCTGCTCGCACAACGGGAGGCGGGGCCGGAACCGGAGATCGCGGCGTACGACGACGAGCCCGCCGAGGCCGCGGCCGTCGCCGCCCGGGTACGCGACCTGCTGGACGAGGGCATCGAGGCGCCCGAGATCGGTGTGCTGTTCCGCGCCAACTCGCAGTCCGCGGTCTTCGAGCACGCGTTCACCGAGGCGGACGTGCCGTACGTGGTGCGCGGCGCCGAACGGTACTTCGACCGGCCTGAGGTGCGGGAGGCCACGGTGCTGCTGAAGGCGGCTGCCCGTACCGGTGAGACGCCGGACCGGCCGTTGCCCGAGCAGGTCGCCGACGTCCTGGGCACGGCCGGCTACCAGCGGCGGCCGCCCGCCGGCAGCGGTGCCGCGCGGGAGCGGTGGGAGTCGCTGGCCGGACTGGTGCGGTTGGCCGAGGAGATCACCAGGGCCGACCCAGAGGCCACCGTGCAGCACGTGGTCGCCGAGCTCGACGAGCGCGCGTCCGCGCAGCACGCGCCGACCCCGGCCGGGGTGACGCTGGCGAGCCTGCACTCGGCGAAGGGACTCGAGTGGGACGTCGTCTTCCTCGTCGGCCTGAGCGAGGGCGCCGTCCCGATCGTCTACGCCGTGACGCCGGCACAGCTGGAGGAGGAGCGTCGGCTGCTCTACGTAGGCGTGACCCGGGCGCGCGAACGGTTGGTGCTGTCGTGGGCACGCGCCAGGGAACCTGGCGGGCGCGCCGTCAGGGAACCGACCAGGTTCCTGCGCGGCCTGCTCACCGGCGCGAAGCCGACGGCCAGACCGAAGCCCACCGCCGCCGAGCGCGCGCCGAAGGCCGGGCCGACGCCGTGCCGGGTGTGCGGCAGGAAGCTGGCCGGTGCAGTCGAGCGCAAACTCGGACATTGCCTGGGCTGCCCGGCCGACGTCGACACCGAGCTGTACGAGCGGCTCGTCGACTGGCGCAGCCAGGCGGCCGCGGAACAACAGGTACCTGCCTTCGTCGTGTTCACCGACTCGACACTCACCGCCATCGCGGAGCAGCGACCGACCACCCTCGGTGAGCTCGCCGCCGTCGCCGGTGTCGGAGCGCGCAAGCTCGAGCTGTACGGCGAGGCCGTGCTCGCGTTGGTGGCACCATCGGTCGAGACGGGATGAGCCGTACCGATGGTGAAGTATCTCTGCGCAGAAGGTGAAACACCCGAAAATTAGGTTGCTCCTTACCGCATCTACCCATAATCTGAACTACGGCCGCACGACGCGGTGCCGAACGAACTGAGAGAGGAGGTGGCCGAGATGGGCACGTGGATGACGACGAACGTGACGCAGCCGGCTACCTCCGGTGGCACCGCCATGCGTGAGCGGCTCGTGTCCGGTCTTGGTGCGTACATCGCGCCCGCCCAGGCCCACGTCCAGGGGACCACTGTGCCTGCAGGCAGCGACCAGCCTCGCACGTTCGTCAAGAAGAACCCGGCCGCCATCAAGGATGGTGCAGCTTCGGGTCTCCGGTCCTGGAGACATCCGGTGTAACAGACACACTGGCGCCTCCAGGCCGCGGAACCCGAACCGGGATCCGCGGCCTTTTTGTTTGCCCACAGCCGACAACACCAGACCAGAAACTCTACCCGAGGAGGTGTCAGCCCCGATGTCCGCGACCGTGCACTCGTTGTTCGAGGCGCCGTTCGCCCTGGATCTCGAGTTGCCCTGTCGAGCCGAGGACCCGGAACTGTTCTTTGCCGAGTCACCGGCCGACGTCGAGTTCGCCAAGGCGCTGTGCCAGGACTGCCCGGTGCGTGCCGAGTGCCTAGCGTCCGCGCTCGAACGGCGTGAACCGTGGGGTGTCTGGGGCGGTGAGCTGTTCGTGCAGGGCGTCGTCATACCGCGTAAGCGACCGCGGGGACGTCCGCGCAAGTCAGAGGTAGCCGCCTGACCGGTCCGACCCGGACCAACACGGCCCAGCCGAGGCGAGAGCGAATCCACATGGCGACGAAGACCAAGCAGGCCGTAAAGGCCACTACGACCACAGAACCATCGAGGAGAACTGCCGTGAACTTACTAGCCGAAGAGAACGCGCGAGAACGAATGCGCAGCCGTCTGGCGGAGGCCGAGCGTGAGCGCAGAGTCAGCCACGCGATAGCGGTT
>WHTA01000050.1 GCA_009379825.1 Streptosporangiales bacterium | reverse complement strand
CCCACCGGAGTCTTCACCCGCATCGCCCAGCGACTCCTCGCCCTCACCTCCGGCATCTGGACCAACTGGACCACCGGCGTCACCAGCAAACGATCACTAACCGCCTACGACCACTGACCAAGGAATCAACCATCTAGGGCTGCTGGTACATGGTGTCGGTGCCGGCGTGCGCGAAGCCGAGCTTACGGTACAGGGCAACGGCAGGCGCGTTGTCCGCCTCGACGTAGAGCGTGACCTCGACGAGGCCACGGTCGCGCAGGTGGGTCAGGCCGTGCATCAGCAGCGCCTTGCCGAGGCCGGTGCCCTGCTCGTCCGGATCGACGCCGAGCACGTACACCTCGCCGACGCCGTCCTCGGCCACCTTCGTCCAGTGGTAGCCGGCGAGCCGGTCGCCGCGCCAGGCGATGAAGAAACCGGCCGGGTCGAACCAGCTGGCCTCCTCGCGGGCGAGCACGTCGGCCATCGTCATCCGGCCCTGTTCCGGGTGGCTGGCGAACGCCCTGGCGTTCGCGCGCAGCCAGGCCTCCTCGTCCGTGCCTGGCGCGAAGGTGCGGATCTCCACGCCGTCGACCGGCGGCGGCTCGGGCAGCGGCTCGGCACCGGCCAGCGGGCGACGCATCAGCCACAGCGACCGCACCGGGCGGTAACCGAGGTGGTCGGCGAGCGCGGTGGCGGCGGACAGCCCGCCGTGCGCCCATACCCGCAGCCGGGCGTCCAGCTCGTGCGCGGCGGTGACCAGCGCGGTGCCCACCCCACGCCGCCTGGCCTGCGGGGCGACCACCACCTCCGCCGCCGCGCCCGCCGGGTCGCCGAGGTCGAGCTGCGCGTACCCGACCAGCTCGTCCCCGAGGTAGCCGAGCAGGTGGCGTACCTCACCGTCGGCGGCGGCGATGCGCAGCTGGAACTGCTCGGCGAGCGGGTAGGTGCCGTCCGTCTCTGCCGCCGAACGGGTGATCGCCTCCACGGTGGCGACCTGTGCGGGGGTCAGGCGGTCTGCGTTCTCCGTTACGGGCATCGGACCAGTATCCCGGGGCCGTCACCCTGCGGGCTGGTCGGTCTCCTCGGCGAGTGCACTCTCGTCGGCCGGCGCGTTCTGCGCGGGGACGAACCGGTAGCCGACGTTGCGTACGGTGCCGATCAGCGCCTCGTGCTCGGAGCCGAGCTTCGCCCGCAGCCGCCGTACGTGCACGTCGACGGTCCTGGTGCCGCCGAAGTAGTCGTAGCCCCAGACCTCCTGCAGCAGCTGCGCGCGGGTGAACACCCTGCCGGGGTGCTGCGCGAGGTACTTCAGCAGCTCGAACTCCTTGAAGGTGAGGTCGAGCGCCTGGCCGCGCAGCTTCGCGGTGTACGTCGTCTCGTCGATGGTGAGGTCGCCGTCGCGGACGATGCCTGGCGTCTCCTCGCCGTCGACCTGGGTGCGGCCGACGGCGATCCTGATCCTGGCCTCGACCTCGGCGGGGCCTGCGGTGTCGAGTACCACGTCGTCGGCGCCCCAGTCCGCGTGGATCGCGGCGAGCGCGCCCTCGGTGACCACCAGCAGGAGCGGGCAGCGCAGGCCGGTGGCCCTGATCACCCTGGCCAGCCCGCGGGCCCTGACCAGCTCACGGCGCGCGTCCAGGAGGACGATGTCCGCCGCGGGGGCATCGACCAGTGCTGCAGCTTCCGCGGACACGATGCGTACCGAATGCGGCAACAGTGCCAGTGCGGGCAGCACCTCCGCGGAAGGTCCCACGGCGTTGGTCAACAACAGGACCGCGCCCATCAACCCTCCTCGGAACGTTATAGGCGAGGATAGCGATGTGAGCCACGCGACGATCAGATACTGGGCGGCCGCGCGCGACGCGGCCGGCGTCGACGAGGAGCAGTACGACGCGCCGACCCTTGGAGTGCTGCTCGACAGCGCCAGGCAACGGCACGAGGACCCGCGCTTCGCGAAGGTGCTCTCGTACTGCTCGTTCCTCGTCGACGGCACCCCCGTCGGCACCCGGCCGCACGCGAGCGTCGTGCTGGCCGAAGGCGCGACGGTCGAGGCCCTCCCACCGTTTGCGGGAGGCTGACGAGTGCGTGTCGTACGGGACGGGCTGAAGCTCGTCGCCACCTTGCTGGTCGTCGCCGTCTTCGCGGTCATCATCGACCGCTCGGCCGACATCTACGCGGAGTCGCGGACCGCCTCGGCGTTCGGGCTGGCCTTCGAGACCTCGGCGGACGTGTCGATCGAGGGGTATCCGTTCCTCACCCAGTGGCGCAACGGCGAGTACGAGGACGTCCAGGTCGACATCACCAGGTTCGACGTTTCGGGCACGACGGTCAAGGACGTGCGGCTGGACCTGACCGACGTCCGGATGAAGCCGTACGCCAGCGGCCCCGAGGACATGGTCAAGGCGAAGGCCGACAAGGTGCGGATGGCCGGTACCGTGCCGTACGACGAGATGAAGCTGCCGTTCGGCATCAAGGCCAAGCACAAGCGGGGAACCGACGACCAGGTGCGGCTGACCGGTTCGGTGCCGGTCACCGTGCTGGGGAAGCGGCTGAATGTACCGTTCGCCGCGGATGTCCGGGTGAAGATCGAGAAGGGGAAGATCCGGCTGCAGCCGCGCAGCGTGCAGGTGCTCGGCGGGTTGTCCACGAAGGTCGTGGACAAGCTGGTCAGGAAGCACCTGGACCGGAGCATCGCGCCGCCGGGCCTGCCCAAGTCGCTGCGGGCGAAGGAGCTGACCGCACAGGAGGACGGCCTGCGGGCCGTGGCCACGGGTACGGACGTCAAGCTGCCCAAGCAGTGACCTGCCGTCCAAGATCCGGACAGCAGGCGTACGGCAGGGTAGTCGGCGAGGTACAGTGGCGGGCATGTTCGCGACTGCGCTCACCAAGCGCCGCGCGGTCGACTACGTCCGCGTGAACAGCTCGCTCTGTCGCATCCGCTGACGGGCGGGCGCCGTCAGCGCGGTGAGACATCCACCGCTGCGTGCCACGACGTCCCGCAGGCTGGCCCGTTGCCGCCGCCCGTCGTGGCACTCGGGGCACGCCAACACTTCCAGCTCACCCGACATAATTCTTGGCTGAAGGAGGACACGGCATGAGCCGTTCAGAGGTACTCGTCGACGCAGACTGGGTAGCCGCGCACGGAAGCGATCCCGGTGTGGTGCTCATCGAGGTCGACGAGGACACCACGGCGTACGACAAGGGCCACATCGCCGGCGCTGTGAAGGTCGATTGGAAGCAGGACCTGCAGGACCCCGTGCGTCGGGACTTCATCGACAAGGCGGCGCTCGAGCAGCTGCTCTCCAGCCGCGGCATTGCGGGCGGCGACACGATCGTCCTGTACGGCGGCAATAACAACTGGTTCGCGGCGTACGCGTACTGGTTCTTCAAGCTGTACGGACACGAGAACCTGCGGCTGCTCGACGGGGGCAGGAAGAAGTGGGAGCTCGAGTCCCGCGAGCTGGTGACCGAGCTGCCGGACCGGCCGGCCACGCAGTACACGGCGAAGGAGCCGGACTCCTCGATCCGTGCGCTGCGCGACGAGGTGCTCTCCGCGATCGGCGAGCGCAACCTGGTCGACGTGCGGTCGCCGGACGAGTTCGTCGGCCGGCTGCTCGCCCCCGCCCACCTGCCGCAGGAGCAGGCGCAGCGGGCCGGGCACATCCCCACGGCGAAGAACATCCCGTGGGCGAAGGCGGCCAACGAGGACGGCACCTTCAAGTCCGACGACGAGCTGCGCGAGCTCTACACGGCGGCCGGGGTGACCGACGCCGGGGACACGATCGCGTACTGCCGCATCGGTGAGCGGTCGGCCCACACCTGGTTCGCCCTGCACGAGCTGCTCGGCTGGTCGAACGTGAAGAACTACGACGGTTCGTGGACCGAGTGGGGCTCGCTGGTGGGTGTGCCCGTGGAGACCGGCGAGGGGAAGTGACGATGACGGTGGCAGACGGTTGCGGCGCCCCCGAGGGCGGCGTGCAGATCGACGAGACGGCGCTCGGTTCGCAGGCGGTGGTCGCAGGCACCGTGCACAAGGGCGACGGGCCCGCGTACCCGGCGTACGTGCGACTGCTCAACGACTCCGGTGACTTCGTCGCCGAGGTCCCGACAGGCGCCGACGGCGGGTTCAGGTTCTACGCCGCGCCGGGCGAGTGGACCGTACGTGCCCTGGTGCCGGGCAGCGACGCGGTGCAGCAGACGGTGGCCGCGGACCGTGGTTCCGTGACGAAGGTGGCGCTCGTCGCCTGAGCGACGGCCAGCGGTCGGTCGATGCCCGTCGGGTCCCTCCGGGGACGCCGGCGGGCATCGGCGTTTCCCTGGCTACGGTGCCAAAACCCTACACAGAGCGTAACTTTCGGCGCGGTCCGTCGACGCTGCTCAACAACCTGACCGTGGATAGCACCGCGAGCACGGAACGTGCGAAGATATTCCTCGTCACTCTGCAGAGAGGCCCGACCCGTCGAGGTCGGACAAGGGGCGTACGGCTGATCCCCCCTGGCCGTATGCCCCTTGCTGCTTCTCCGGCACCGTGACCGCCGCTACTGCGGCGGTTGCGAAGACGTGGCAGAGTCCGGCTGCGGGGTGAATGTGCCGCCGTGCGGTTGTGGCCACACCAGCAGGTTGGCCGCGCGGGCCTCCCTGGCCACGTGCCACCAGGTGGGGTGGATGCCGAGCAGGTAGGCGACCGCGCCGAGCACGGCGAGCACGATGAAGGCCGACCACCACTTGACGAACAGCGCGAAGCCGGCGGCGACCACGATTGCGAACGCGATCATCAGCCACCACGGGAACGGCGGCCGCCACACCCGCTTGGTGGCCAGCGTCGCCAGCTCGTGCTTCTCCCTGATGTCCTGGGCGAGCTCGCTGGTGTCGGTCGGGTCGAGCAGGGTGAGCGCCCGTCCGGTGAGCCGCTCCACCAGCTGGGCCTGCTCGGCCGTGGTGATGCACACCAGGCCGTCGGACAGCATGGTCATCTCGTGCACGCAGGTGTCGTGCAGCGCCTGGGCGAGCGTCGCGCGGTACCGCGGCTCCATCGGCGTCTCCGCCACCACCTGTTCGAGGACGCCGATCGCGTCGCCCGGCCTGGCGAGGTGGATGAGTGCGTCGCCGATGGCGGCCCGGTAGTCCCCGATGTGCGGTGCGATCCTGGCGGCCGTCTCGAACGCGCCGAGCGCCTGCTCGTAGTTGCCGGCGGCCACGTACGCCTGGCCGAGCTCGTGGTGCAGCGTGACGTCCTGCGGCTCCAGCATGATCGCGTAGTGGTACGAGTCGATCGCGCGGCCGGTGTTGCCGGCTTGCATGGCCTGCCTGGCCTGCGCCACCGAGTCGTCGCCCGAGGCGGGGCTGGGCTTCTCCAACGGCTTCGCGGAGGCTTTCTTCGCGACCTTCTTCGCGACCTTCTTCGCGGTGCGCTTCTGGGTGGCCGGCGGTGCGACGGCGACCGAGGCCTTCCCGTTGGCGTTCTCGCCGCCCGTGGCGACGACCTCGTTCCCGCGCTGCTCGCGCCACTCCTCGTCGTAGTCGGCGCGCTGCTCGGGATCCAGGAGCACGAGCTCGGCGAGGTCGACGTCGCCCAGCCGGGCGTCGGCCGCACTGCGCTCGGTGGCATCGCCATCCGCGCGCTGGGCTTCCCAGCTCTTCCGTTGTTCGGTGATTGCCGCCTGCACGACGTCGGAGGATGAGTCCGGCGCGATGTCCAGCAGCGCGTAGAAGTCGACGAACCGACCTGCCACGAGTGGACCGCCCCTCCTTCTCCGTGGCTTCTGACCGCGTGTGGGGTTAGAGTAACTCGCGATCCTGCACTACTCTTCATACTCGTGGAACTGGTGTATGCAAGCCTCCTCATCGGCGTGCCGCTCGGCATTGCGTGGGCGGCGGGCTACGTGGTGTACACGCTCTACCGGCGACCCGAGGAGGGTTGACTGAATGGCGGCGGCCGACAGCCGCGGACCGGAGCTGCACCCGGCGTGCCTACCGCTGGCGTTCCTGCTCGGCACCTGGCGCGGTACCGGCGTAGGTGGCTACCCGACGCTCGAGCAGGATTTTACGTTCGTCCAGCAGGTGACCTTCGGGCACGTGGGCAAGCCCTTCCTGAGCTACGAGAGCCGGTCCTGGCTCACCGACGAGAACGGCGAGCCGACCCGGCCAGGGGCGATGGAGTACGGCTTCTGGCGCCCGGTCGGCAGCGGCCAGCTGGAGCTCGTGCTCAGCCACCCCACCGGCGTGGCGGAGATCTGGTACGGCGAGATCACCGGCACGAAGATCGAGCTGGCGACCGACGCGGTGGCGCGCACCTCCACGGCCAAGGAGGTCACCGGCGGGAAGCGGCTGTACGGCCTGGTCGAGGGCGACCTCGCGTACGCGTACGACCTGGCCGCCGTGGGGCAGCCGCTGCAGGCGCACCTGTCCGCCCGGCTGGTGAAGACCTGACGGGCGCACCCCGTTCACGTCCGCGTCACGCACGAGGTGTCGAAAGTTCGCCCATCCGAGTCATGATTGCTACATGGCAGTGAACTCCACGGAGGACGTGACGCTCAGCGCGCCGTCGTACGTCGAGAAGCTCGTCGAGGACGTCGAGGACGAGCTCAACCCGCCACCGGAGTCCACGGTGCCGACCGTGGGGCTGTCCGAGGGGCGGTTCCTCGACCGGGAGTTGAGCTGGCTCGACTTCAACGCGCGGGTGCTCGAGATCGCCGAGGACCCGAGCACGCCGCTGCTCGAACGGGTGCGGTTCCTCGCCATCTTCGCGAACAACCTGGACGAGTTCTTCATGGTCCGGGTGGCGAGCCTGCGGCGGCGCATCGCGAGCGGCGTCAGCACTCCCGTGCCGAGCGGGCTCACCCCGCGCGGGCAGCTCAGCGCCGTGCTGGCGCGTACCAGGGAGCTGATGGAGCGGCAGGTCGAGGTGTTCGGCGACCTGGTCGGGCCGGCGCTCGCCAAGGAGGACATCAGGATCGTGCGCTGGGACGACCTGGACGAACCGGCCCGCGCCGTCGCGCGGCAGTTCTTCCACGAGCGGGTCTTCGCGGTCCTCACGCCGCTCGCGGTCGACCCGGCGCACCCGTTTCCCTACATCTCCGGCCTGTCGCTGAACATCGCCGTGGTGGTCAGGGACGAGGCCGACCGCACGCACTTCGCCCGGGTGAAGGTGCCGTCCAACCTGCCGCGCTTCTTCCCCGTGGGCGAGGGCACCTTCGTGCCGCTCGAGGAGATCATCGTCGCGCACCTGCCCAGGCTGTTCAGCGGCCTCGAAGTGGTGGAGGCGTCGACCTTCCGGGTGACCCGCAACCAGGACCTGGAGATCGAGAGCGACGAGGACGAGAGCGTGCTGAAGGCGCTCGAGCGGGAGCTGCAGCGCCGGCGGTTCGGGCCGCCGGTGCGGCTGGAGGTGGAGTCTGGCACCAGCCAGCGGGTGCTCGACCTGCTGCTCGCCGAGCTGCGGGTGGGCGAGGACGAGGTGTTCAAGCTGCCGCCGCCGCTCGACCTGCGTGCGCTGTTCGCCGTCGCCGACGTGGACCGGCCCGACCTCGACCGGCCGCGGTTCCTGCCGCGTACGCACCCGCTGATCAAGGAGCGGGAGAACGGCGGCGCGCCGGACTTCTTCACCGTGCTCAACGAGACCGACCTGCTGCTGCACCACCCGTACCAGTCGTTCAACAACAGCGTGCAGGCGTTCGTGGAGCAGGCGGCGACCGACCCCGGCGTGCTGGCGATCAAGCAGACGCTGTACCGCACCAGCGGTGACTCGCCGATCGTGGACGCGCTGATCGACGCCGCGGAGTCCGGCAAGCAGGTGCTCGTGTGCGTGGAGATCAAGGCCAGGTTCGACGAGCAGGCGAACATCCGGTGGGCGCGTGCGCTCGAGCGCGCGGGCGCGCACGTGGTGTACGGCATCGTCGGGCTGAAGACGCACGGCAAGGCGTGCCTGGTGGTGCGGCAGGACCCGGACGGCGTGCTGCGCAGGTACTCGCACGTCGGCACCGGGAACTACAACCCGAAGACCGCGCGGCTGTACGAGGACCTCGGCCTGCTCACGTCCGACCCGGACGTCGGCGCCGACCTCACCGACCTGTTCAACCACCTCTCCGGCTACACCAGGCACCGCGGCTACCGCACCCTGCTGGTTGCGCCCGAGTCGCTGCGCAAGGGCCTGGTGGAGATGATCGACAGGGAGGCCGGGCACGCCCGCGCCGGCCGCCCGTCCGGCATCGTGCTGAAGTGCAACGCGCTGGTCGACGAGGAGGTCATCGACGCGCTCTACCAGGCGTCCAGGGCCGGCGTGCCGATCGACATCGCCGTGCGCGGCATGTGCGCGCTGCGTCCCGGCGTCCCCGGGCTGTCCGAGACGATCCGGGTGCGCAGCATCCTCGGCAGGTTCCTCGAGCACTCGCGCATCGTGCGGTTCACCGCCGGGGGTGAACCGGACTACTGGATCGGCAGCGCCGACATGATGCACCGCAACCTGGACCGCAGGGTGGAGGTCATGGTGCGCATCTCGCACCCGAAGGTGCGCAAGCGGCTGGACGCACTGCTCGACCTGGCGACCGCCGACCACATCGTCGCCTGGGACCTCGACGCGGACGGCGGCTGGGTGCGCAGGACGGGGGACCACCTGGTCGACTACCAGGAGGAGCTGCTCGCCGCCGGTGCGATGCCGGCCGCCACCAGCGCCGCGTAGCCGCCGGCCTGCTTATACTCAGGCGATGGTCGAGGACTGGGTCGCCCTGCTCCGTGCGCGCGGGTACCGGCTGACTCAACAGCGTCGGCTGGTGCTCGACGCGGTGCGCGACCTCGGGCACGCGACGCCGGAGCAGCTGTACACCCACCTGCGCGACCAACGCGACGCCGTCGACCTGGCGACCGTCTACCGCACCCTGGAGCTCCTCGTCGAGCTCGAGCTCGTCGGCCACAGCCGCCTCGCCGGGGTGGCCGAGTCGTACCACCTGGTGGCGCACGCCGACCACGTCCACCTGGTGTGCCGTAGCTGCGAGCGGGTCAGCGAGGCGCCGATCGAGACGGCGACCGCGTTCGCCCAGCGGGTGCGGGACGAGCAGGGGTTCGAGCCCGACCTCGGTCACCTGGTGGTCTTCGGCCGCTGCGCGGAGTGCGCGGCCGCGACGTAGCCTGGTCGTATGGAGAGCCCACTGCTTGCGCTGCCAGGTGCCGTCCCCGCGGATCCGCCGGACGTTGGCGTCGCCTGGCACTACGGTGACCCGATCAGGGAGCAGCGGATGCTCGCCGACGGCTGTGGTTTCGTCGACCTGTCGCACCGTGACGTGGTGCGCGTGACAGGCGCCGACCGGCTGTCGTGGCTGCACCTGCTGACCACCCAGCACCTGGAGAACCTCGCTCCGGGCGACGGGGCGACTGCCCTGATCCTGTCGGCACAGGGTCGGGTGGAGCACGCGCTCGAGCTGGTCGACGACGGCACGGCGACGACCATGTACACCGAGCCGGGCACGTCCGGGCCGCTGCTCGAGTACCTGGACATGATGACCTTCAGGTACGACGTCGAGATCGCCGACGTGACCGCCGACCTCGCGGTGGTCTGGGAGCCGGACGACGGTCCGGCCGAGCCGTACCTGACCCGCGACACCGGCCGCGGCCGGCACCGGTTCGTACCGCGCGACCAGCTGACGGCGTACGCCAGGGAGCGCGGCAACCCGGCCGGCGTCTGGGCGTACGAGGCGCTGCGCATCGAGGCGCGCGAGCCGCGCTTCGGCCGGGACACCGACCACAAGACCATCCCGCACGAGGTCGGCTGGATCGGCACGGCCGTACACCTCGACAAGGGCTGCTACCGCGGCCAGGAGACCGTCGCGAAGGTGCACAACACCGGCCACCCGCCGCGGCGGCTGGTCTTCCTGCACCTGGACGGCTCCGCGGAGACACTGCCGGCGCACGGCGACCCCGTCGAGCACGACGGCAAGGAGGTCGGGTTCGTCACCAGCGCGGCCAGGCACCACGAGCTCGGGCCGATCGGGCTCGCACTGGTGAAGCGTGCGGTGCCGGTCGACGCCGCGCTGGTTGCCGGTGGCGTGGCGGCGAGCCAGGAGGTCGTCGTGACGCCGGACGCCGGCCTGCACCTGCGCCCCAAGCAACTGCTCGGCTAGACGTCCACCACCAGCGTGATGGGGCCGTCGTTGACCAGGCTCACCTGCATGTCCGCGCCGAACCTGCCGGTGGCCACGGTGGCTCCCAGCCGGCGCAGCTCGGCGACCACCGCGTCCACCAGTGGCTCAGCCTGCTCCCCGCGGGCAGCGGCCGACCAGGACGGCCGCCGGCCCTTGCGGGTGTCCGCGTAGACGGTGAACTGGCTGATCACCAGCAACGGTGCGCCGACGTCCGAGCACGACTTCTCGCCGTCGAGGATGCGTAACCCCCACAGCTTTGCGGCGAGCTTCGCCGCGGTGGCCGCGTCGTCGGTGTGCGTGGCGCCGACCAGCGCGAGCAGGCCGGGCTCGTCGATGGCGCCGACGACCTGGCCGTCGACGCGTACGCTCGCTTCGCTGACCCGTTGCACGACTGCCCGCATGCGCTTACCTTCTCAGGTCGGTCACGGCCGGGCGGTGTCGGCGTCGCGTGGGACGATCGTATGGTGCGCGACCAGCCGAGCATCATGCATCTCGACCTGGACGCGTTCTTCGCTGCGGTGGAGCAGCGCGACAAGCCGTCGCTGCGCGGGCGGCCGGTGGTCGTCGGCGGGCTCGGGCCGCGCGGCGTCGTCTCCACCGCGAGCTACGAGGCGCGCGTCTACGGCGTGCACTCGGCAATGTCGATGGGCGAGGCGCGCCGGCGCTGCCCACAGGCGACGTACCTGACACCGCGCTTCACGGCGTACCGCGCGGTCAGCGACCAGGTGATGGACATCCTGCGCGAGCTGTCGCCGCGGGTGGAGCCGCTGTCGCTCGACGAGGCGTTCGTGGACCTCGCCGACACCGGCCGGTCGCCGCTGGACCGCAACAGCGTGGTCGGCGTCGGCACCGAGGTCAAGCAGCGGATCCACGTGGCCACCGGGCTGACCGCGTCGGTCGGCGCGGGGACGTCCAAGCTGATCGCGAAGATCGCCTCCGAGCTGCGGAAGCCGGACGGGCTCGTCGTCGTGCCGCCGGGCGACGAGCGCGACCTGCTCAGGCCGATGGCCGTCACCACCATCCCCGGGGTCGGCAAGGCGACCGCGGAGCGGCTCGCAGGAGCCGGGGTGCGTACGGTCGCGGAGGTCGAGGGGCTCAGTGAGCGGGAGCTGGTCGGGCTGCTCGGCGCGGCGCACGGCGGTGGCCTGTACCGGCTGGTCCGGGCCGAGGACGACCGGTTGGTGCAGCCGGAACGCGAGGGCAAGTCGATCAGCGTCGAGGACACCTTCGACCGTGACGTGACCGACCCGGTCGCGCTCCAGGCGATGAGCGACAAGATGGCCGTCCGGGTCACCGAGCGGCTGCGGGAGTCCGGCTCGGCCGCGCGCACGATCACCGTCAAGGTGCGGCTGTTCGACTTCACCACGCACACCCGGTCCTGGACCCTGCCGTCGGCCACCGACGAGCCGGCCGTGGTGGTGCGGGTTGCCCGCAAGCTGCTCGGCGACGTCGACACCTCGTACGGTCTGCGGCTGCTCGGCGTCGGGGTCGCGGGGTTGGTCATGGGCGCACAGCCTGAGCTGTGGGTCGACGGCGTCGACCTGCCTCACCCGGCGACCGAGGCCGAGCCGGTGCGGCTACACGTCGGCCACGAGGTCGTGCACACCACGTACGGGCCCGGCTGGCTGGTGCAGGTGGCCGACGACCGGCTGGTCGTGCGGTTCGAGACCAGGACGACCGAGCCGGGGCCCACCCGCTCGTTCCGGCGCGACGATCCCGACCTGACACCGCAGCCCGGTACGTTCGGCACGTGACTGCTGCCGATCGCGCCGGCCTGCCGGTGCTCGCCGAGGTGGACCGTGGCGGGTTCGTCGAGTCGTGGCACACCGGCTCCGTGGTGGCCGTCGACGCGATGGGCGAGGTGACGCTCACGGTCGGCCGGCCGGACGTGCCGTGCTACCCGCGGTCGTCGAACAAGCCGCTGCAGGCCACCGCCATGGTGCGTTGTGGGCTGGAGCTGCCCGCCGACCTGCTGGCACTGGCCTGTGCCAGCCACTCCGGCGAGCCGATGCACGTGGCCGGCGTACGGCGGCTGCTCGCGTCGGTCGGCCTGGACGGGTCGGCGCTGCAGTGCCCGCCGGACTGGCCGCTCGACGAGACCGCCAGGCGGGAGCGGATCGCGGCCGGTGGCGAGCCGGACCGGCTGCACATGAACTGCTCGGGCAAGCACGCGGCCATGCTCGCGACCTGCGTCGTCCGGGACTGGCCGCTCGACACGTACCTGGACCCGGAACACCCGCTGCAGCAACGGATTCGCGCGACGATCGAGGAGCTGACCGGGGAATCGGTCGTGCATACCGGCGTGGATGGTTGTGGTGCGCCGCTGTTCGCGTTCAGCCTGCGCGGCTTGGCCCGCGGCTACCGTGCGCTCGGGGCCGCGGCTGCCGGCACCGCGCAGCGGCGGGTGGTGGCTGCTTTCCTGGCGTATCCGGAGCTGACCTCGGGCACGCGGCGCGACGAGGCGCGGCTGATGCGGGGAATACCCGGTCTCCTGGACAAGGGTGGCGCCGAGGCGGTCGACGCACTGTTACTGCCGGATGGATCTGCGCTGGCCGTAAAGATCGCTGACGGTAGTCAGCGGGCCCGTACACCGGTGACAGTCGCGGCACTGCGTACGCTCGGCTACGACGCCGCGATCCTAGATGACCTGGCGACGGCGCTGGTGCTCGGCGCCGGCCGTCCAGTAGGGGAAATTCGAGTTGCGGAGGGGTTCGCCCGCCTACGCGCGGGCCTACGAAGTAACCCAGCCCGCTGAGCGGTTACCACTGCATGTCGCGCATTACGCGTGCTCCTGGAATCTTCCTGAGGTTGCTCGGCAATGGGTACATCGTTGCCGTCAAGCAAGGTGTAACAGATGGTATTACCAGAGTAGCTTCGAGTAGCCGTCGGGGTCGGTTGATCCGTCAAATTTCGGACGTATGACCACATACCGTCGGCTGCCTACCACTGCAAGTCGGACATCGTTGCTCCTTCAGGACGTCGGTCGGATGGTTGCCTGGGGTTCACCACTGCATGTCGCGCATTGCGGGCTCCTTGTTGGTCGTGGGGGTGGTGGTTGGTCGGGGGTTCACCACTGCATGTCGCGCATTGCGGGCTCCTTGTTGGTCGTGGGGGTGGTGGTTGGTCGGGGGTTCACCACTGCATGTCGCGCATCGCAGTTACTCCCTGCCTGTCGTCTCGGTGCCAGGTGACGGACGAGTGTCTTCCGCGGAACTCGCTCGTTAGCAGGATGCGACCGGCCTTCGTACGGGGGTACTTCATTCCGCGTCACACCTCCGCATCAGACGCGTACCGGCAAAAGCGCCAGTACGGTTGCCGTGTCGCTACGTCCACATAGCGGCAGTCCAGAGCGGAGTGAGGTGTTGCCTTCACGGACGCCTTGGGCAGTACGCCGATCTGGCAGCGACACTCTCAATCCGTGCTTTCGTTGAAAGTTTTGCGCACGGGGTTTCGCGGTGTCGACAATGCAGGCTGTGCACAGACGCGGCGTACCCGGTGCACGGGGGGCATGCGGAGAGTAAGCTCGGATAGACAGATCGGCGTGATTAGTTGCAAACGCGCGCTTGGCGGCCGGGGGAGGTGGCTCGCGGGGAGGTGTTTCAGTGTCTGCGGCTCGGGGGCTTCGGAGCCTGCCGTTCATGCAGCTACCGCTGCTCCTTCGCGCTTACATTAGCTTCGTCGTCCTCTCTGCGGTAGGTCTGTTCAGCGCGCTGCTGTTCTGGGAACCGCCGACCTTCGACGATCTCGGTCTGCTGGCCTTCCTGCTGTTGTGTGGCGCGGTCGTTGCCGAGACCAGCCGCGGCTTCGTGCGCGGCCTCTCCGGCGGCTTCACGCAGGATCTGAACACCATCTGGAAGCTGCCGATCCTGCTGATCCTGCCGCCCGCACTCGCGTTGCCGGCAACGTTGTTCCTCACCCTGCTGTGGGCGCAGTCGGTCCGCAAGTCGATCAAGCTGCACCGCCGGGCGTTCAACGTGGCCATGATGGGCGTGGGCGACATGCTGGCCGCGTTCTTCTTCCAGGCCAGCATGCCGACCGACGGCGGGCTGCTGTGGTTCGTCGCGCTCGGCGTCGTCGCCGGCGTGCTGACCCGTACCGTCAACCACCTGTTCCTCGCCGGCATCATCCTGATCACGCGGTCCGGGTCGCTACGGCGGCTGGTGCTGGACAGGGAGGTCTTCGCGTACGCCGGCGTGGAGATCTGCGTCGGGTTGATCGTGGCGCTGTTGGCGGTCCAGTCGGCTCTGCTGGTGGTGATCGCGGTGCCGCCGGTGATCATGCTGCATCGGAGTCTGTTGCACGAGCAGCTGCGCAACATGTCGCGTACGGATGCGAAGACCGAGGTGCTGAACGCCGGTGCGTGGGAGCACGATGCGAAGGAGGAGCTCGCTCGGGCGAAGAAGGCCGGCGAGTCCACCAGCGTCCTGCTCTGCGACATCGACCACTTCAAGTTGGTCAACGACGAGCACGGTCACCTTGCCGGCGACACCGCGCTGCGGGTGGTCGCGCAGCGGTTGAAGGCGTTGCTGCGGCAGGGCGACATCCTCGGGCGGTTCGGTGGCGAGGAGTTCGTGATCTTGCTGTCCGGGATCGGCGTGGTCAACGCGAGGTCGATCGCCGAGCGGCTCCGCCGTAACGTCGCCGCCGACCCGGTGTCCACCGAGACCGGCAACATCCGGCTCACCGTCTCGCTCGGCGTGGCGACCCTGGAGGAGTCGGACGGCTCGCTGGCGGAGATGATGGCCGCCGCCGACGAGGCGCTGTACGCCGCCAAGCGCGGCGGGCGCAACCAGGTGGTCGTCGCGCGGAAGCTGGGCAACCGCAACCGCACGACGGTGCACGACACCGGGCTGGCCGAACCGCAGGACGGCGGGCGTGCCTCCGACGCGGACGCCACCGATGGGGCGGAGAAGCCCGCAGGAGAGCCGGTCAGGCACGAGCGCTAACAGCCGCGCTTGCAATTGTTAGCACCGTGTGCGAGAGTGGCTGCATGCCCAGCCTCGACGTCGGAACGCTCGGCGCGTTCATCAGGGAGCAGCGCGAGAAGGCGCACATCTCCGTGCGCGAGCTGGCCAAGACGGCCGGGGTCTCGAACCCGTACCTCAGTCAGATCGAGCGCGGGTTGCGGCGGCCGAGCGCGGAGATACTCCAGCAGATCGCCAAGGGGCTGCGGATCTCCGCCGAGGCGTTGTACATACGGGCGGGCATCTTGGAAGACCGTCGTTCCGACACCGAGGTAGCGAAGGCGATCGTCGCCGACGAGCACCTGTCGGAGCGGCAGAAGGAAGTGCTGCTCGAGATCTACGAGTCGTTCCGCAAGGAGAACGACTCGTCCGATGGCGAGCAGCCGAGCTCGACCAGCGCGAAGACGCGCAAGCGTGCGGCCGCCAAGGCGGCGGCCGAGGCAGCGCCGACCACGGCGGTCGACTAGGACGGCCGCGCGACCCACCGTGTAGGCACTGCCGCCAGCACCGACCCCACCCAGGGAAGTTTGGAGTATGCCCATGTCACCTCTGACCGACGTTCGTAGTGAGATCACCAAGGCCTTCGAGTCCGGCGACGTGCCCAAGCCGCTTTACGCCGTGGCCGGTGTCGGCGGGCTCGCCGTGGAGAAGCTGCGCGACGCGGAGCAGCGGGTCCGTGCGTTGCAGATCGAGCAGCGCATCGCGGGCCTCGGTGACGGCGCCCGCGCCCTGCCCGGCAGGGTGCAGACCGTGCCCGACAGGGTCCGCGAGCTGCCCGCCACCGTGGTCAACGCGGCGCTGAGCGCCGGCGACCGCGCCGGCAGCGTCTACGACGACCTCAGCGAGCGCGGCAAGAAGCTCGTCGACGGCTGGACGGCCGTGACGATCACCGACGCCCCGGCGAAGAAGGCCGAGCAGAGCGACGGCACGGCGACCAAGACCGCCGCGAAGAAGACGGCCGCCAAGACCGGCACCGCGAAGACCGGCACCAAGAGCACGGCCGCGAAGAGCACCGGCAGCAAGTCGACGAAGGCGGCCACCGGCAAGAGCACCACGAAGAAGGCGTGACCTCCGCAGATCTCCACCGACCGCCGTCCGTACCGAACGCTGGTACGGACGGCGGTCTCGTTACCGGGCGAATCCCAGTAGGCTGGCACCGTGCCTTTCTCGCTGCATCCGTGGTTCTGGCCGCTGGACCTGCTCCAGCTGGTGCTCGTAGTGCTGGTCATCGGCGTGGAGATCGTCGCGCTGATCGACTCGATGATCCGGCCGTCGAAGGCGTACGAGGCGGCCAGCAAGCAGTCGAAGGCGTTCTGGATGATCATCCTCGGTGTCGCCACCGCGGCCACCCTGGTGCTGGGTGGCGCGGGCCCGTTCGGCATCTTCGGCATCATCGGCCTGATCGCGGCGCTGGTCTATATGGTGGACGTGCGGCCGGCGATCCGCGGGCTCAGCCGCGGCGGTTACTGAGCTGCCGGGGCGCGATGCGTCCACCGCGCACCGAGCTGATCGAGCACGGCGGCGGCGCCGTCGAGTACCTGGTCACCCGCACCGGTAGCCCGGTGACGGTCTACGCGCACGGCGTGCTCGGTTCGATCGCCCAGACCCGGCCGCTGGCCGGCGGCGTCCCGGGGACGGCGGCGTTCCTGCACTTCCGCGGGCACGGCCGCAGCCGGGCCGGGGACGGTCGGTGGGACTACCGGGCGCTCGCCGGCGAGCTCGCCGCCGTCGCCGACCATGTCGCGGCCACCAGGGCGCTGGGGATCTCGCTGGGGGCCGGCGCCATCATGTCGCTGCTTGCGGCCGAGCCCGACCGGTTCGACCGCGTCGCACTCCTGTTTCCCGCCGCGGTGAACGCACCCCGCGGCGGCGTGGCGCAGGCGATCTGGGCGTCACTGGCTACGCGGATGGCGCGGACGTGTCCGGCGTGGCGCGGTCGCTGGTGGCCGCACAGCCGGCCGCCGTCGGCAGGCTCCCCGAGGTCGGTGAGCACTACCGGCGGTTGGCCGAGTACCTGGTCGGGACGGGCAGTCCCGACCAGCTGGCCATGGCGTTGCGTACGTTCCCGCAGGCGGCGCCAGTCACCGACCGCGAGGCGCTGCGGCGCGTACGCGCGCCGGTCCTCGTCGTCGGGCAGCCGGACGATCCACTGCACCCGCTCGAGGTGGCGAAGGAGCTGGCCGAGCTGCTGCCGGCGGGGCAGCTGCACGTACTGAGTTCGCCGGACGCCCTGTGGTCCGGCCGGGCGGAGGTGCGTGCAGTGCTCACCGAGTTCTTCGGCGAACACTGACGCACCGCCGTCGGTCCAGCCTCAGCCGTTGTTCGCGAGTACCCGCAGCCGGTCGTAGGACCCGTTGAAGACGTCCTGGTCGCCCGGGTACCTGCCCTCGTTGTCGGTCTGCCAGAAGGTGTAGTAGCTCCAGCCGTTGGGCAGCTCACCCGGACTGCTCGCCCACCTGGCGATCCACAGCGGGTTGTTGTCGGCGAAGCCGCCGTAGTTGCCGGTGCACTGCTTCCACCAGCTGGTGGTGGTGTAGATGACCGCCCACCGCCCGGTGCGGTCGTGGTACGTGTTGATGAAGTCGGCTATCCAGTTGCGCATGGCCGACTGGCCGAGGCCGTAGCAGGCGTCACCGCTCGGCGCATACTCGATGTCGAGCACGCCGGGCAGCGTCTGGTTGTCGGCCGACCAGGCGCCGCCGTGGTCGGCGAAGTAGTTCGCCTGCGCGCCGCCGCTGGCACCGTCCGGCCGCGCGAAGTGGTAGGCGCCGCGGACGAAGCCGGCGTTGTACGAGCCGACGTAGTTGTCGGCGAACTTCGGGTCGCGGTACGACGTGCCCTCGGTCGCCTTGATGTAGGTGAACCGCGCGCCGTCGTCGTAGACGGCCGGCCAGTTGATGTCGCCCTGCCAGTGGCTGACGTCGTTGCCCTGCACCGACGCGTAGGTGTTGTTGTCCTGCTTGGTGCTGCTGCCGGCGCCCGCGCCGTCTCCTTCGTGCTCGGCGACCTGGGAGCCCATGTAGTGCTCCTTCGGGTCGCCCAGCCGGAACTTGCCGTTGTGCCCCTCGTCCGCGTTCGCGGCCGGGAGGGCGGTGAAGGTGGCGGCACAGGTCAACAGGCCGGCGGCGAGCAGCGCGAGGCGCTGCTTGGGTTGTCGGGAACCTGGGGTCGGGAAGGTCATCGAGGGCTCCTTGGGGGTAGAGCGTGGCACCTGCCTGTCGACGTTGCGTAGTTCGACAGGCACTGTGAGTCTGATCCCCTTTTGGGTGGCCATCAACCAGGGCGGACGCACAGTGAAGGCCGCGGAGGCACCCGCCGCGCCGGCGTGGCGGGGCCGAAAATGTGGCGACCGTCTCGTCCGGCCGGCTCGGACCACGTCCGGTGCCTGGACTACCGTCGGGGTATGGAGCTGAGCCTGGTGCAAGGTGATATCACCGAGCAGCGAGTCGACGCCTTGGTCAACGCAGCGAACTCGTCGTTGCTCGGCGGTGGCGGCGTGGACGGCGCGATCCACCGCAAGGGTGGCCCGCTCATCCTGCGCGAGTGTCAGGACATCAGGCGCACCGACTACCCCGACGGCCTGCCGGTCGGCAAGGCCGTGGCCACGACCGCAGGCGACCTGGCGGCGACGTGGGTCATCCACACCGTCGGCCCGGTCTACTCGGACGACGACGACAGGGCCGACCAGCTCGCGTCCTGTCACCGCGAGGCGCTGCGGCTCGCCGACGAGCTCGGCGTACGGACGATCGCGTTCCCGGCCATCTCCACGGGTGTGTACCGCTACCCGGTAGCGGACGCGGCGCGGATCGCCGTGGGCGCGGTGCGGGATGCGGACACGAAGGTGTCCGAGGTGCGCTTCGTGCTGTTCGACCAGCCGGCGTACGAGGCGTTCGCCAGCGCGTTCGCGTAGCGACGTGACGGCGCGGGTCGCGGTGGCCGCGCCCCGCCTGCCTGGGTGCTCGACGGGCGAGGCGCGACCCCGGCCGAAGCACCACACGACGTAGGACCCCGGGTCGACACAGGCGGCGAGCTGAGGGCTGACTCTTGGCTGTTTCCCCCGAGGGCCGATGCCGAGTTGGGCACCACTTCGGCGTACCGCCACGCCCGAGTTTGTGTGTCGCCGAGCACCTGGCGCAAGGGATCACGTGAAGCTAAGTTACGCATCGTCTTGGTGCTGCTGCTGTCGGTAGTGTGCGCGTACTCGTCCCGCGGGCGAGCAAGCTGATTACCGTAAAGCGCATGCTGCCCCCGTTCGCCTGGCGTCCACTGACCCTCGTCTGCGTCGCCGTGGCGGCCGTGCTCACCGGTTGCTCGCCGCGGTACGGGTTCCACAGGGACGAGCTCTACTTCGTCGTGGCGGGGCAGCACCCGGCGCTCGGTCACGTCGACCAGCCACCGCTGACGCCGTTGGTCGCGCGGTTGGCCAGCGTGCTGCTCGGGGACACGCCGGTCGCGCTGCGGGTGCCGGCGACGCTGGCCACCGTCGCCACGGTGGTGGTCGTCGCGCTCATCGCCCGCGAGCTCGGCGGGCACGCGGCGGCGCAGCTGGTGGCGGCGGGCTGTGCGGCGGTATCGAGCTACCTGGTGGTGGTCGGCCACATGCTGTCCACCGCCACGTTCGACCTGCTGTGCTGGCTGCTCGCCTGCTGGCTGTTGCTACGTGTGCTGCGTACCGGCGACGGCCGCTGGTGGGTCGCGGCCGGCGCGGTGGTCGGCGTGGCGTTCCTGAACAAGTACCTGATCGTGCTGCTCGTCGGCAGCGTCGCCGTCGCGCTGCTGACGCTCGGTCCGCGTGACGTGCTGCGCACCTGGTGGCTGCCGGTCGGGATCGTCGTGGCGCTCGGTATCGCGGCGCCGAACCTGTGGTGGCAGGCGGCCAACGGCTGGCCGCAGCTCACGGTGGCCGGCGGGATCAGCGCCGACGACGGCGCGGAGAACCGGATCGGCTTCGTCCCCGAGCAGCTGCTGTACCTCTCGCCGGGCTTCGTGCCGGTCTGGCTGGCCGGGCTGGTGCGGTTCTTCCGCGAAGGTGCGTTGCGGCGGTTGCGTGCGGTCGCGGCGGCGTACCCCGTCGCGTGCGCGGTCGCCCTGGTCGCCGGCGGCAAGTCGTACTACGTGCTGCCGCTGCTCGTGGTGCTGCTCGCCGCCGGGGTGGAGCCGACGCTCGCGTGGTTACGGCGTGGTCGGGTGGCGCTGCGCCGCATGCTCGCCGGGTTCGTCGTCGGCACGACGGTCGTCGCCACCGCGGTGATCGGGTTGCCGGTGCTGCCGCCGGCGGCACTGGACGACGCCGGCGTGCTCGCCGTCAACAAGGAGACCGGCGAGCAGTACGGCTGGCCCGGGCTGGTGGCGACCGTGGCGGCCGGCTGGCGACAGGTGCCCGGCGGCCGGCGCGACGGCGCGGTGATCCTCACCGACAACTACGGGCAGGCGGGTGCGATCTGGGTGTACGGACCGCGGCACGGGTTGCCGCGCCCGTACTCCGGCCACATGTCGTTCGCCGACTGGCGCCGACCGCCGGACGCCGCGTCCGGGCCGGTGCTGCTGGTGCACCAACGCGATGACCGTGGGCTGCGGCGGTGGTTCACCGGCTGCCGGCAGCTGGCCACCCACCACAACGCCGCGGGCCTGGCCAACGAGGAGCACGGCGCCGCTGGTCGTGCTCTGTGCCGGTGCGCGCGAACCGTGGTCCGCGCTCTGGCCGCGGCTGCGGCACTACTACTGAGGTGCGGTCACGTGGCCGGCTTGGTCGGTGATGGTCCAGTGACCGACCTCCCGGTAGCCCGAGTCGTACACGACCGAACCGTCCCCGGGCGCCAGGGCGAAGTGGCGTACGTTGCCCGCCCAGTACCGCAGAATGCGGCCGAGCTCGCGCTCGGCCTTCCCGTCGAACCCGTCCATGTCGACCTCGAGCACGAACTTCATCGGGCACTCCTCCCTCGGCTTCCTCGCCTTCAATTTTCTCATTGAAGTGTTAATTGGCACTTTGCTCGAGCTGGACATGGGCAAGGTGGGTAAAAGTCTCAACTCCTGCCGGAAGCTGCGCAGCTGCTGGCAGGGCTCGTGGTGGGAGGAGGGATACTTGCCGTCCGAGCGAGCGTCGTGGGGAGGGCTGGGATGGCTGACACCGACCGGATGGGCCGTACACATCGGCTCGAGGTGTTCGATGCGGACGTCAGGGAGTGGGACGCGACCGTCCTGGATGTGTCCGAGGACGGCATCGTGTTGGACCGGTCGGCCTTCTATCCCGGTGGTGGTGGTCAGCCGCCGGATGAGGGCGTGTTGCTGTGGGGTGGCGTCGAGACGCACATCGACGGCGTGCGTAAGGGCGACGACCTCTACCTGGTGCCCCGTGAGGGTGACCCGCTGCCGCCGGTCGGTACGGCCGTACGGGGCGCCGTCGCGGACGAGCGGCGCAGCATGCTGATGCGCACGCACTCCGGCCTGCACGTGCTGTGCGGCGTGGTGTTCCGCGACTACGGCGCACTCGTCACCGGCGGCAACATGGAGCCCGGCGTCGCGCGGATGGACTTCAACCTGCCCGAGCTACCCGACGGCTTCCGCGAGCACATCGTGGAGGCGTGCAACGCCGAGGTGCACGCGGACCGCCGCATCGACGTGAAGGTACTGCCGTCCGACGAGGCGTTCCAGATCCCCGACATCATCCGCACCGCGCAGAACCTGTTGCCGCCCGGCATCGAGCAGGTGCGGATCATCGACATCGCCGGCCTCGACACCCAGGCCGACGGTGGCACGCACGTCGCGTCCACCAGGCAGATCGGCAGGATCGAGCTGGCGAAGGTGGAGAACAAGGGCAAGGGCTTCCGCCGCTGCCGGATCCGCGTCGTCGACTGACGCGGCGCGGGTCAGAGGTCGCGGTGGACGGTCCTGCCGTCCGCCTGGGCGCGGGGCTTCACCACCAGCAGGTCCACGTTGACGTGCGACGGGCGGGTCACGCACCAGCTGATGCAGTCGGCCACGTCGTCGGCGACCAGTGGCTCCGCGACGCCCGCGTACACCTTCTCCGCCCGTTCCTTGTCGCCGTCGAAGCGGCTCAGCGAGAACTCCTCGGTACGCACCATGCCGGGCGCCACCTCGGTGACCCGGACCGGCCGGCCGACCAGCTCAAGCCGCAGCGTCTTCGCCATCGCCGCCTGCGCGTACTTCGCCGCGTGGTAGCCGGCGCCACCCGGGTAGACCTCGTGGCCGGCGATCGAGCTGACGATCACGACGTAGCCGTCGCCGGTGCGTTCGAGCGCCGGCAACAGCGCACGGGTCACCCGCATGGTGCCCAGCACGTTCGCGTCGTACATGAACTGCCAGTCGTCGTCCTTGGCGTGCTCGACCGGGTCCTGGCCGCGCGCGCCGCCTGCGTTGTTCACCAGCACGTGGCAGTCGCCGGCGACCTCGACCAGCCGCTCCAGGTCCGCGTCGTCGGTGATGTCGCACGGCAACGGCGTGAGCTGCGGCCCCACCTCGGCGGCGAGCGCGTCCAGCCGTTCCTTGCGCCGCGCGACGGCGACGACCTCGAAGCCGGCCGCGGCGAGCTGTCGCGCGGTCGCGTACCCGATGCCGGTGCTCGCGCCGGTCACCACTGCGCGTCGGCTGCTCATCCATCCACCTCGCTCACCCGCCCTGTAGGACCCCGCCATGTTCTCAGGCGGCGGCGAGTGCGCACCCCCTGGCGTCTCGCGGAGTGAGCGGGTGGGAATGCGGCACGCCGCGCCGTTGGTTGTCGGTGTCGAGGTGATTCGGTGCCGTTGCCGTCAGTGACGCCACGACGAGTGGCCATGCTCTCCGTGCACACGTCCCCGCTCGACGGCCCCGGCAACGGTGACGCCGGCGGGATGAACGTCTACGTGCTCGAAGTCGCGAAGCGGCTCGCGGTGGCCGGCGTCGAGGTGGAGATCTTCACCAGGGCGACGTCCAGCGAGCTGCCACCGCGGGTGGACGTGGCGCCGGGGGTCACCGTCAACCACCTGCTCGCCGGCCCGTACGAGGGGCTGGCGAAGGAGGACCTAGCCGGGCAGCTGTGCGCGTTCACCGTGGGTGTGCTGCGCGCCGAGGCCAGGCAGCGGCCAGGCCACTACGACCTGGTGCACTCGCACTACTGGCTCTCCGGCCAGGTGGGCTGGGTGGCGAAGGAACGCTGGCGGGTGCCGCTTGTGCACAGCATGCACACCATGGCGAGGGTGAAGAACCTGTCGCTGGCCGACGGCGACCGCCCGGAGCCGGCCGCGCGGGAGATCGGCGAGTCCCAGGTGGTCGCCGCGGCGGACCGGCTGGTGGGCAACACCACCGACGAGACCGACCAGCTGGTGCGGTTGTACGACGCCGACCCGTGGCGGACGTCTGTGGTGCATCCCGGTGTCGACCTGGATGTCTTCCGGCCGGGTAGCGCCGCCGCCGCGCGGCGCGCGCTCGGGCTGGAACGCGACGCCATCGTGCTGCTGTTCGCCGGACGGGTCCAGCCGCTGAAGGGCCCGGACGTGGTGGTCGACGCCGCCGCGCAGCTGCTCGCCGAGCGTCCGCAGCTGCGCGACCGGCTGGTCGTCGCGGTGGTGGGCGGCCCGAGCGGCACGGGCACCGGTCAGCTCGACGACCTCGTACGGCAGGCGCGGGCGCGCGGCATCGGCGACGCGGTGCGGTTCGTGCCCGCGGTGGCACCGGCCCGGCTGGCCGACTGGTACCGCGCGGCGACCGCCACCCTCGTGCCGTCGCACAGCGAGTCGTTCGGCCTGGTGGCCCTGGAGTCGCAGGCGTGCGGCACGCCGGTGGTCGCGGCCCGGGTAGGCGGCCTGCCGACGGCCGTCGCGGACGGTCGCACCGGCGTGCTCGTCGACGGTCACGACCCCCGGCACTACGCCGCGCCGGTCGCCGACCTGGTCGACCGCGCCGACCGGCGCGAGGCGATGGCGTGGGCGGCCGTACGGCACGCGGCGGCGTTCTCCTGGGACGCGACGGCCGAGGCACTGCTCGACGCGTACCGCGACACGATCGGCGCGTTCACCGCCGACGTGCAAGGCTTGTCCGCGTGACGGAGACAGCCGCCGCGGCCACCATCAGGGCCGTGCTCGGGGATGCCGGCCTGGGCTGGGAGGAGTCCGAGCCCGGCACGTTCGTGGTGACGCTGCCAGGCACGCACAAGCTGAAGACCACCTGCTCGCTGGCCGTCGGCGACCACAGCGTGTCGGTGAACGCGTTCGTCATCCGCGCGCCCGAGGAGAACCAGGCGGCCACCTACCGCTGGCTGCTCGACCGCAACCGCAAGGCGTACGGCGTGTACTTCGCGATCGACCAGCTGGGTGACGTCTACCTGGTCGGGCACATCCCGGCCGACTCGGTGACGGCCGCGGAGGTCGACCGGGTGCTCGGCAGTGTGGTGGAGTACGCCGACGGCAGCTTCGACAAGCTGCTCGAGCTCGGCTTCGCCGACGCCATCAGGCGGGAGTGGGCGTGGCGGGTGTCGCGGGGCGAGAGCCTGGCGAACCTGCAGGCGTTCCGTCACCTCACCGAGTAGGTCGCCGCTTCCTGCTGCCCCGCCGAAGGCCCGCGCGCACCGCCCGCTGGACCACCGGGCCTTGTTCGTCGAGCACCGCGGCGACGGCGGTGAGCTGGTCGAGCGCGGCCATCGCCGCGCCGCTGCCGGCCGGGTCGACGCCCTCGTACAGCTCGAGCCCGACGAACGCGGCCGCGACCGCGCGGGCGAACCCCGTGACGTCGAGGACCTCCGCAAGCGGCGAGCCGGCGAGCACCCGGTCGAGGACCTGCTCGATCTCCGTGATCCAGAGGTTGAGCCCGGCGGCGGTCGCGGGCGCGAGCCTGGCGTCGGTCTGCGCGCCGGCGAGCAGCTGCGCGAGCACGGCGACGTTGCCCTCGGCGTGTTCCTCGGTATGCAGCTCGCGGCCGAGCTGCAGCAGCTCCTGCAGCGACGTCACCTCGGCGAAGCGCGCGCGGTACCTGCCGACGTGCTCTTCCGCGCCGTGCCGGCAGGCCGCGGCGAGCAGCTCGTCGACGCTGCCGAAGTGGTAGAAGACCAGCGCCTGGTTGACGCCGGCGGACGTCGCGACGGTACGCGCGGAGACACCGGCGATGCCGTGCTCGGTCAGGCAGCTCAGCGCACCCGTGAGCAGCTTCTGGCGGGTGTCGTCGCCGCGCCTGTTCACGGCCGTCATACGCGGACCTCCGCGCGCACCGGACGCAGCGGCTCGGGCAGCGCATCCGGTGCCGGTCCGAACTCGGCCGCGAACGACCCGTCGTACCCGAACAGCGGGCCGAACCTGCGGTTCTCCACCCGCACCCGGATGCGGAACCGGCCGGCGGCGTCGTCGTACGACTCGTGCACGTGGGCGTCGCCGGCGACGACATCGGGTACCCGTACGTCCACCGGCCCTTCACGGAACCGATGTGCGCCCGACCGGATGTGCAGGCCGCCGGAAGCGTCCACGGACAGGTGCAGGTCGGTCGCCAGGTGCTGGTGCGTGCCGAGGTAGTCGACGACGCAGCCGCGTTCCTCACTGAAGATCATGGCGGCGTCGAAGCGACGTGGCCGCTGGCCGGGGAACGCGAACGTACGGACGAACGAGACGGTCTCCCGCCCGTAGGGGTCGACGTACGGCACGTTCTCGATGACGAACGGCACGTCCCGGCCGCGGCGCGGCAGCAGGATGTTCCTGGTGCCGCCGAGCCGCAGGAACGGCTGCACGAACGGCTTGCCGTGCCAGATCCGCCGCATGGTGCCGCGGCCGGTGCACGCCACGCCGTTGTCCAGCCCGACGCCGAACCGACGCTGCAGCTGCGGGTGCAGCCGGGCGAAGTCGGGGCCGAGTGCGCGCTGGAAGATCGACGTCACGGGTGCTCCAGTCGGGTGAGTGGGTTGGGCGCCGGCTGCTTGCGGCATAGGCAGCGCCGGGCGGCGGGGGTGCCAGGCAGTGGCGGCAGTACGGCCGCCGCCGCGAGTGCGACCGCGGCGACGGCGGGTGCGTACGGCAGGCACCAGGCGGCGACGGCGATGACCGCGGCGCGCAGGGCTAGCTCGAGCAGGCCGTTGCGGAGTGCGCGCGCCGGTGTGATGCCGCGCTCGCACCACAGCCGCAGGCGGTCGAACGACCAGGCGGTGGCCCAGCCCATCAGCGGCCGGAGGACCAGCCGGTCGGCGAGCCGGCCGAACCGGCCCCAGCGCGGGGCGTAGTCGTAGCCGGTCAGGAAGCGCACGCCTGCGGCGGTCGGTACGTACCGCCAGTAGCCGTGCCCGTGCGCGAGCAGCGCAAGCGGGTGCGGTGACCGGAACCGCAGTACGGAGGTACGGGTGCCGTCGGCGCGGAACCGCTCGCCGGCCGCGATCCCCGTGCCGCCCACGACGAGGCCGGGCAGCAGCCGGGTCGCGTACCTGAACCGCTGCGGCGCGTGCGGCGCCGGCCTGGGCAGGTAGCTGATCTCCGTGAACCGCAGGTCCCAGCGCTCGTGCTGGCTGGGGTCCTGGGTGCGGTGCCAGATCAGGTCGAGATCCGCCCTGATCAGCGTCTCGACGTACAGGCTCATCGGTCTCCCACAGTTCTTGAGCGACTGCTCAAATCGGAAGCAGTCTAGCGGCTGTGCCGGGGGAGCGGGGGTGGTCGTCGCGGGTCGGGTCGATAGGCTCCGACGCGTGTCCGGGCCCGAGGTCGTGCTCGTGCGACGCAGCTGAGATCGGTGGAATGCAGGAGGCCGCTTCGATGGCGACGTTGGTGCTCGTACGACACGGCGAGAGCGTGTGGAATGCCGAGGGACTGTTTACCGGCTGGGTGGACGTCGACCTCTCCACCAAGGGTGAGGAGGAGGCGCAGCGCGCCGGCGACCTGCTGGTCGACGAGGGCGTGCTGCCCGACGTCCTGCACACCTCGGTGCTGCAGCGCGCCATCCGCACCGCGAACATCACGCTCGACGGCTGCGAGCGGCTGTGGATCCCCGTACGGCGCAGCTGGCGGCTGAACGAGCGCCACTACGGCGCGCTGCAGGGCAAGAACAAGGCGCAGACGCGCGAGGAGTTCGGCGAGGAACAGTTCATGGTCTGGCGGCGCTCGTACGACACCCCGCCGCCTCCGCTGCCCGACGACGACGAGCTCTCCCAGGTCGGCGACCCCAGGTACGCGTCGCTGCCGTCCGACGCGGTGCCGCGCACCGAGTGCCTGAAGGACGTGCTCGTGCGGATGCTCCCTTACTGGTACGACGCGCTCGTCCCCGACCTGCGTAGCGGCGCCACCGTCATGGTCGCGGCGCACGGCAACTCGTTGCGCGCGCTGGTGAAGCACCTCGACGACCTGGGGGACGAGGAGGTCGTCGAGCTGAACATCCCGACCGGCATCCCGCTGGTCTACGAGCTCGACGACGACATGCAGGTGCTCTCCAAGGGCTACCTCGACCCGGAGGCGGCCGAGGAGGCCATCGCCGCCGTCGCCGCCCAGGGGGCGAAGAAGTAGCCACGTGGTGTCAGGGCCGGTGTACGGCTTCTCACATCACGGGCAAAGGGATGGAACAGCAGCCACCGCCTCCGGTAAGCTGCGGACGCAGTAGGTCATGAGTGCCAGCGCAAAGCCCCGGCTTGCTGGCCGGCAACCCTCCTCCGCGGTGGGGTGCCCCGGGTGAAGACCTGGCCTGGCGTAGACAACGCCGGACAAGCGCGGATCCCGCGTACTACCCGGGGTCCCTGTCCTCGGAGGTGGTATGCGATGACGGCTGTGCTCGACTCGACTTCCCGGGACGTGGCACGTCCACGTCTCGACGCGCGCAAGCTGGTGCCCCAGGTGCCGGCTGTGGTCGGTGCGGACGTCACCGTGCCGCTGGTCACCGGCGGGCGCGTGCCGTACGCGAACCTCGACCACGCGGCCAGCGCGCCCGCGCTCACGGCGGTGCGCGACGTGGTGGAGGAGTTCCTGCCGTACTACGCCAGCGTGCACCGTGGCGCGGGGTACGGGTCGATGGTCTCCACCAAGGCGTACGAGCGCAGCCGTGAGGTCGTGCGCGAGTTCGTCGGCGCCCGCGCCGACGACGCCGTGCTCTTCACCAGGAACACCACGGACTCGCTGAACCTGCTCGCGCACTGCCTGCCGGCGGGCACGAACGTGGTGGCGTTCGAGAGCGAGCACCACGCGGACCTGCTGCCGTGGCGCAGGCACCCGCTGACGCAGCTGATCGCGCCGACCAGCCCCGCGGACGCGGTGGCGAAGGTGGGGCTGGCGCTGAGCACGCTGTCCGGCCCGACGCTGGTGTGCGTGACAGGCGCGTCGAACGTCACCGGTGAGCTGTGGCCGGTGCGGCAGATCGCGCGGGTGGCGCACAGCTACGGCGCCCGGGTGCTGCTCGACGCCGCGCAGCTGCTGCCGCACAGGGACGTGGACGTCCAGGCGCTCGACGTCGACTACCTGGCGTTCTCCGGGCACAAGCTCTACGCGCCGTACGGGGCGGGCGCACTCGTCGGCCGGCAGGACTGGCTGGCCGCGGCCGAGCCGTACCTCGCCGGCGGTGGCGCGTCGAAGCTGGTGGAGGCCGGCGGCGTGCAGTGGCAGGGCCTGCCGGAGCGGCAGGAGGCCGGTTCGCCGAACGTGGTCGGGGCGGTCGCGCTCGCCGCGGCCTGCCGCACCCTGCGCGACGCGGGCCGGCAGCGGCTGGCCGAGCACGAGGACGCGCTGACCAGGCGGCTGTGTGCGGGCCTCGCCGGCGTGCCCGGGGTCACCGTGCTGTCGCTGTTCGACGCCGGGCAGCCGCGGGTGGGTACGGTCGCGTTCACCGTCGCCGGGCACGAGCCTGGGCTGATCGCGGCGGCGCTGTCCGCGGAGTACGGCATCGGCGTCCGCGACGGGCTGTTCTGCGCGCACCTGCTGACGAAGAAGCTGCTGCGGCGGGCGGCCGGCGCGGGCGAGGGTCAGGGCAACGCGCTGCGCTCCAGCCTGGGCCTGGCGACCACCGCCGAGCACGTCGACCGGTTGGTCGCCGCCCTGCACGAGCTGACCACCCACGGCCCGCGGTGGTCGTACATCATCCGCGACGGCAAGTGGGCTCCCGAGGACGACCCGCGCGCGCTGCCCGACGTCCTGGACCGGCTCTGAGCCGGCGCCGTCGGGGCTGGTGAGACCACCTTCATGCGCTGCGTGTTCATATAGTGACTACTAGTTATTAAGGTTCCTGCCACACGCGCGGGTGTCCAGCATTCCCGTGCCGTTAACCGTTCGTTCACCCTCTTCAGGGATGCACGTCACCGGTGCTCCCTAGTTTCGGGAGCGTGAGGACAACGAACAGGTACAACAAGCATGTCGCCGGTGGAGCGCTACTGCTCGCGAGCGTGCTCGCGCTCTCCGCGTGCGGCCAGGACCCGAGTGGTGGCGGCACGGACAAGGCCGCGTCCCCGAAGGCGAGCGACTGCGCGAAGGGCAGTCTGAACACATCCGGCTCGTCGGCGCAGGCGAACGCCGTGACCGAGTGGGTCAAGGCGTACCAGAGCAGCTGCGACGGCGCGACCATCAACTACCAGCCCAACGGATCCGGCGCGGGGATCGAGCAGTTCCTCCAGGGCAGCACCGGGTTCGCCGGCTCGGACTCCGCGCTGGAGCCGGCCGAGGCGAAGAAGGCGCAGGAGCGCTGCGAGGGCAACAAGGCCATCAACCTGCCGATGGTCGTCGGCCCGGTCGCCGTCGTCTACAAGCTCGAGGGCGTCGACGACCTGCAGCTGAGCCCGTCGACCATGGCGAAGATCTTCGCCGGCAAGGTCAAGAAGTGGAACGACCCGGCCATCAAGGCCGAGAACCCGGACGCGAAGCTGCCGGCGACGCCGATCCAGGCCGTGCACCGCAGTGACGAGTCCGGCACCACGGACAACTTCACCGACTACCTGAGCAACGCCGCGCCGAAGGACTGGACCTACGGCGCCGACAAGGTGTGGAAGGCACCGGGCGGTCAGGGCGCCAAGGGCTCCGACGGCATCGCGAGCTCGCTGAAGAACACCGAGGGTGCGATCAGCTACGTCGAGATGTCCTACGCGGAGAACTCGGAACTGCAGCAGGCGAAGGTGAAGAACGGCGCAGGTGAGTACGTCTCGCTGACCGGTGAGTCTGCGGCGGCGACGGTCGACTCGGCGAAGATCGTCGGCAAGGGTAACGACCTCGCACTGGAGATCGACTACACCACCAAGGCGAAGGGTGCCTACCCGATCGTCCTGGTGACCTACGAGATCACCTGCGAAGAGGGTCTCTCGAAGGAGCAGGTCGACCTGGTGAAGGGCTTCCTCTCCTACACGTCCAGCCAGAAGGGGCAGGACAAGCTCAGCGAGATCGGTTACGCCCCGCTGCCCGACGAGCTCGCCGGCAAGGTACGCGAATCGGTGAAGTCGATCAGTTGATGACCGCACAAGCGACGTCACGTGACGAGGTGCTCTCGTCACCCCGCGGTGAGCGGAGCGCCCGGCTCTTCGGAGACCGGGCGTTCCGGCTGCTCGTCCGCTTCGCGGGAGTGTTCGTGCTCCTCATCATGGCGGCCATCACCGGCTTCCTCGTCGGTGAGGCGGTGCCCGCGCTCCGGGAGAACACCGCGAACTTCCTGACCGAGAAGAACTGGTTCCCCGACTCCACGCCAAGCGTCTTCGGTGTCGCGGCGCTGACCTGGGGCACGTTGATGTCCAGCGCCATCGCCTTGGTGCTGGCCACCCCGGTCGCGGTGGCGGTGGCGTTGTTCACCACCCAGTACGCGACCGGCGCCGCCGGTAGGTTCCTCGGCCACGCGGTCGACCTGCTCGCGGCCGTGCCGAGTGTAGTCTTCGGGCTCTGGGGGCTGCAGTACCTGGCGCCGGTGATGACACCGGTGCAGGGTGCGATGGCCGCGGTGCTCGGCTGGATCCCGTTATTCGAGGCCGACCTGGTCGGCCGCTCCCTGTTCCTCGCCGGTGTGGTGCTCGCCGTGATGATCCTGCCGATCATCGCGGCACTGTCGCGTGAGGTGCTGATGCGGGTGCCGATGTCGCAGATCGAGGCGGCGAAGGCGCTCGGGGCGACGCGCTGGGAGACGATCAAGCTGGCCGTGTTGCCGAACGCCAAGCGAGGCATCACCTCGGCGGCGATGCTCGGCCTCGGGCGCGCGCTCGGCGAGACCATCGCGGTGGCCCTCGTACTGTCTTCGAGCTTCACGATTTCGCTGCACATCCTGGAGCCCGGCGGTGCGACGTTCGCCGCGAACATCGCGAACAGCTTCGGCGAGGCCGGTGAGATCGGCCGTGGCGCGCTGATCGCGTCCGGTCTGGTGCTCTTCTTGATCACCTTCGCGGTCAACGCACTGGCCAGGGTGCTGCAGGTCAAGGGCAAGAAGAAGGCGGCGCGATGAGTACCACCGATATCGCCAGGAGCACGCCGGTGAAGGTGCGTCCCTCGTTGCGTCGCCGGGTGAGCGACAAGGTGGCGCGGTTCGGTATCTACCTCGCGGTCGTCGTCGCCCTCGCGCCGCTCGTGGCGGTGCTGTTCGCCGTTGTCAAGCAGGGCATCGCCCGGCTCGACGTCGAGTTCCTCATGTTCTCGATGCGCAACATCGGTGCGACGGACGCGGGCGGTGGCGCCTACCACGCGATCGTGGGCACCGCCGAGCAGGTCGGGTTGGCGGCGCTGCTGTCGGTTCCTGTGGGCATCCTGGTCGCCATCTACCTGGTGGAGTACGGCGGCAACGGCAAGCTCGCCCGCTCGGTGAACTTCGTCATCGACGTGATGACGGGTATCCCCTCGATCGTGGCCGGCCTGTTCGTGCTGGCGTTCTGGGTGCTCGCGCTCGGTCAGGGCTTCTCCGGTTTCGCCGGTGCGATCGCACTGTCGATCCTGATGCTGCCGGTCGTGGTGCGGTCGTCGGAGGAGATGTTCCGGCTGGTGCCGAACGACCTGCGCGAGGCCGCCCTCGCGCTGGGTGTGCCGCGCTGGCTGGTCGTGTTGAAGGTGGTGCTGCCGACGGCGGCCGCCGGCCTGGTGACCGGGCTGATGCTCGCCGTCGCGCGGGTGACGGGGGAGACGGCGCCGTTGCTGTTGACCGTCTTCTTCACCGACTCGATCAACTTCAACCCGTTCTCGGGGCCGCAGATCGGTCTGGCGCAGTACGTCTTCGACCAGGCGAGCCGCCCGACGGACGCGGCCATCACGAGGGCATGGGCGGGAGCACTGACGCTCGTCGCCGGTGTACTGCTGCTGAACATCGCGGCGCGTGCGCTCGCGCGCTGGAAGGCGCCGAAGGTCCACCGACACTAGATGTGGGAACCGTGGGATCAGATGAACGCAACCGAGCCGGGAGGTGCGACAGTGAGCACGACGACTGACCAGATCGCGGGTACGCAGCAGTCGGCGCCCGTGCAGGACACGAACGCGGTCCAGCCGTCGGCCGGCACCCGGGTCGAGATCAACGGGCTCACCGCCTACTACGGCTCGCATGCGGCCGTGACCGACGTGACGTTGACCGTGGAACCCCGTACGGTGCACGCGTTCATCGGCCCGTCGGGCTGCGGCAAGTCCACCGTGATTCGGTCGATCAACCGGATGCACGAGGAGATTCCCGGCGCCAGGATCGACGGCACCGTCTCGATCGACGGCGTGGACATCTACCGCGGCGACGTCGACCCGACGTCGGTGCGGCGGGCCGTCGGCATGGTGTTCCAGAAGGCGAACCCGTTCCCCACCATGTCGATCTACGACAACGTGGTGGCCGGCCTGAAGCTCCTCGGCAAGGGCAGGCGGCGCGGCGGCTACGACGACATCGTGGAGAAGGCGCTGCGGCGTACGAACCTCTGGGAAGAGGTCAAGGACCGGCTGAACAAGGCCGGTTCTGCACTGTCCGGCGGGCAGCAGCAGCGGCTGTGCATCGCGCGCGCGATCGCCATCGAGCCCGAGGTGCTGCTGATGGACGAGCCGTGTTCCGCGCTCGACCCGATCTCGACGCTGGCTATCGAGGACCTGATCGCCGAGCTGAAGCAGCAGTACACGATCATCATCGTGACGCACAACATGCAGCAGGCGTCCAGGGTCAGCGACATGACGGCGTTCTTCTCGGTGCCGGGGCCCGGCATGCCGGGCACGCTGATCGAGGTCGACGACACCTCGACGATGTTCCGGACGCCGAAGCAGCAGGCGACCGAGGACTACATCACCGGCCGCGTCGGCTGACGAAGGCTACGGGCGGGCCGTGCCGCAGTGGAGCGGGCACGGCTCGACGCGTTCCGCCGCGCGGTTGGCGCCGGCGGCGAAGGAACGCAGCAGCCGCGCTGCCGTGCTGCGCGCGTACCCCACGCGGACCCGGTCGGCCGCCGGCTCGTCGTCCAGTACGGGCGCGTCGGGCAGCGCCGACGTGGTCAGCGCGCGCGTCGCGTCGGCGGGGTTGGTGAAGCCGACCGGGAGCATGGCAGTCCTCTCTAGGAGCGCAGGTCGAGGCCCGGTGGCGGGCCGGTGGACTCGCGGGCGACGAGCTCGGTCGGCAGCACGACTCGCCGCTCGTCGGGATCGGCAGGCGGGTCGAGGAGTAGGCTCGCCGCGGTCCTGCCCTTCTGCCGCCCCGGCTGCCTGATCGTGGTGAGACCGGCCTGGGACGCCCGCGGGATGTCGTCCAGCCCGACGACGGAGATCTCCCGCCCGGGGGTGAGCCCGTGTACGTCGAGCGCGGTCAAGGCGCCGAGGGCGAGGACGTCGGTGCCGGCTAGCACCCCCGTCGGCCACGGCATCTGCTCGAGCAGGTGGGCCATGGCGGCGTTGCCAGCGCCCATCGTGTTGCTCGATGCGTAGACGAACTGCAGCGCCTGCGGGTCGAGCCCGGCGGCGGTGTACGCGTCCAGGTAGCCGGCGAGCCGGCTGCGGGAGTCGCTCTCCGGGTAGGCCTCGATGGCGGCACGGTCGAGCGGGCCGAGGTGCCCCGGTGGCAGGCCGCAGTCGGCGATCACCGCGATCCGGTCGTGGCCGAGGTCGAGCAGGTGCTGCGCGGCGGCTGCCGCCGCCTGATGGTCGTCGATGGCCGCGTAGCTCGCGTCCGCGTCGCTTACCTGGTACGTGTGCACGATCGGCAGGTTGCGCTGCCGGATCACGTCGGTGGCGCGGGTGTCGTCGGCGCAGCAGTAGATGCAGAAGCCGTCGACGACTGCGTTCTTGACCGTGTCCAGGCCCTTGTCGCCGCCTTGGACGGAGGTCAGCACCACGCCGACGTGGTGCTCCTCCGCGGTCTCCGCCACGCCGTGCAGGAAGCTCACCGCGAACTCGTCGGAGAGCACGAAGCCGAGCGGCTCGGTGAACAGCAGGCCGATCGCGCCTGCCTGGCCCTTGCGCAGGGTGCGGGCGGCGGCGTCCGGGCCGCCGTAGCCGAGGCGGGCGGCGGTCTCCAGGATGCGTTCGCGCAGTGCCGGCGTGAGCTGGTTCGGCCGACTGTACGCGTTGGACACGGTGGTGCGCGACACGCCGAGCTCCTCGGCGATCGTCTGCAGGGTTACCCGTCCCATGCCCGTCCCGTCAGTACTGTATCGATAAAGTCTTGATCGATACAGTACTTCGGACCCAGAAGGGCGTCAACCGGGCGTCGGGGAGGTGCGGCTCAGGTGGTGGCGCGGGCCGGCCAGCTGCCGGTGACCAGGTACACCACGCGCCTCGCCGCGGACACCGCATGGTCCGCATAGCGCTCCATGTAGCGCCCGATCAGCGTGACGTCGACGGCGGCCTCGATGCCGTACGTCCACTGCGGCGAGAGCAGCGAGACGAAGATCTGACGCAGCAGCGCGTCCATCTCGTCGTCGGCATTCTCCAGCTGCAGGGCAACGGCGATGTCGCTGTCCTCGACGACCTGTTCGAGGTACGTGGTCATCCGTGCCGCCACGGCGGCCATCTGCTGCACCGTGTCGCGCGCCAGCGGCGGCACCGCGTTGTCCGGGTACCTGCGCCGGTTCACCTCGGCGACGTGGACGGCCAGGTCGCCCATCCGCTCCAGGTCGGCGGAGAGGCGTACGGAGGTCACGATGACCCGCAGGTCGCTGGCGACCGGCTGCTGGCGGGCGAGGAGCTCGTACGACGCCTCCTCGACCAGCATCTGCAGCTGGTCCACCTTCGTGTCGCCTTCGATCACCCGTTCGGACATCGCCCGGTCGGACTCCAGGAGCGCTGCCGTGGCGTTGTTCATCGCCTCGCGGATGAGTCGGGTCATCTGCACGAGGTCGGCGTTCAACGAATCCAACGACTCGTGGTAAGCGTCGCGCATGGTGATCAGCCTCGCAGTGCCGGGGGAACCAATGTAGACGGATCCATGAACGTCGGGTGAACCCCGTGCGCAGATTGGTCGGGTAGGCCCTGGTCACCGTACGATCGAAGAGTGGACGCGGAACTCGCGCTGGGGGTGGGCGCCGCACTCGGTCTGCTCGTAGGGGTGGGCGCGGTGCTCGCGGTGCGGGTCAGTGAACGCCTGCAACGCGGCAAACCAGACGAATCGGTCGAGCCGGAGCCCGTGCTCCCGCTTGGTGTGGCCTCGGTGCTCTCCGTGCTGCCCTGGTCGGCCGTGGTGCTCGACGAGACCGATCACGTGCTGCGCTCGAGCGCGGCCGCCCGCGCCCGCGGCCTGGTCGAGCAGGACCGCGTGCGGGTGCCCGGGCTGGTCGCGCTCGCCAGCCTGGTCCGCAAGGATGGCGACATCAGGTCCGAGGAGATCGAGCTCGGCGGCCAGTTGTTCAACGTGCACGTCGCGCCGATCGGCGGCACCGGCGCGCCCGGCACCGTGCTGGTGCTGGCCGAGGACCTCACCGAGGTGCGGCGGGTGGAGGACGTCCGCCGCGACTTCGTCGCGAACGTCAGCCACGAGCTGAAGACGCCGGTCGGGGCACTGACGCTGCTCGCCGACACCGTCGAGGCCGCCGCCGACGACCCCGAGGCGGTACGCCACTTCGCCGCGCGGATGCGTACGGAGGCGCAGCGGCTCAGCCAGATGGTCCAGGAGATCGTGCTGCTGTCGCGGCTGCAGGGCGCCGGGTCGCTCAACCAGCCCGAGCCGGTGGGGATGCAGGGCGTGGTCGCGGAGGCGATCGACCGTTGCCGGCTGCAGGCGACCGCGAAGAACATCGATGTCACCGCATCGGGCGTCGACGGGGTGACGGTGCTCGGCGACGAAGAGCTGCTCACCGTGGCGCTGCGCAACATCATCGACAACGCGGTCGCGTACAGCCCCGCCCGCACCCGGGTGAACGTGCGCGTGGTGCGCGACGGCGGCCACGTCGAGATCTCCGTCAGCGACCAGGGCATCGGCATCTCGCCACGCGACCAGCAACGCATCTTCGAGCGCTTCTACCGGGTCGACCCGGCCCGGTCGCGGGAGACCGGGGGCACCGGTCTCGGGCTCGCCATCGTCAAGCACGTGATGTCCAACCACGGCGGCGACGTGCGGGTCTGGAGCAAGGAGCGGCTCGGCTCGACCTTCACCCTCCGCCTGCCACTGGAGCCCCAGAGTGCCCAGCCGAGCCGCCCGGCGGCGACGGAGAGCGAGCAGGCGACCGTGTACAGCGCCGCAGGAGAGCGTGGCAATGGCGCCGACGCCCAACGAGGCGAGGAGAGCGCGCACCAAGGGTCTGGTGGTGACCACGTGCGCGCGACGTCAGGTCGTGAAGGACCTATGTCCCTGAGAGGTGTCAGATGACCCGTATCCTCGTGGTTGAGGACGAGGACTCGTACAGCGAGGCATTGACCTACCTGCTGAAGAAAGAGGGTTACGAGGTACACCCCGCAGCGACGGGCACCGAGGCCCTCGCCGAGTTCGAGCGGGCCGGCGCGGATCTCGTGTTGCTCGACCTCATGCTGCCGGGCGTCTCCGGCACCGAGATCTGCCGCGAGATCAGGAAGATGTCCTCGGTGCCGATCATCATGGTCACCGCCAAGGACAGCGAGGTCGACAAGGTCGTCGGGTTGGAGCTGGGCGCCGACGACTACGTGACGAAGCCGTACTCCGCCCGCGAGCTGGTGGCGCGGATCAGGGCCGTACTGCGGCGGCAGAGCGAGCCGGAGGACCTGGTGCCGCCGACGCTGGAGTCTGGACCGGTCCGGATGGACGTGGAACGCCACCTGGTGACCGTCGACAGCGAGAGCGTGCAGCTGCCGCTGAAGGAGTTCGAGCTGCTCGAGCTGCTGCTGCGCAACGCCGGTCGGGTGCTGACCCGGGCCCAGTTGATCGACCGGATCTGGGGCAGCGACTACGTCGGTGACACGAAGACGCTCGACGTGCACGTGAAGCGGTTGCGGGCGAAGGTCGAACCCGACCCTGGCAACCCGCGCTTCATCGTGACCGTCCGCGGGCTCGGCTACAAGTTCGAGCCCTGAACCGTCAGCCGTGGGACTCCGGGGAGTCCTCGGTAGCGGTGCTCGTCGGCGTGCCGGTGTCGTCGTCCGCCGGCGTCTCGCTCGGGGTGGCCGACTCGTTCGGCGCCGGCGAGAGGGTCTCCCTGTGCGCCGTGTGGGGCACTACGGGCAGCGCCATGGTGATGTCGCCGGCACGCTGGAACTCGAACGTGACCCGCACGGTGGAGCCGCTGCGCAGCTCGCGGGTGAGGCCGGTCAGCGTGACGGTGTTCTCGCTGTACGGCGGTTGGCCGAGCTGCACCGGGTCGGCCTCCGGACGGCCGGCGGTCGGCGCCGGGACGGCGATGCCGCCCTCCTCGCCGTCGGCGGCGAGCACGACCTTGTCGGCGTCCGGCGAGCTGGCCGAGACCAGCTCGTCCGACTTGGCGCGCTGGTTGATGACGCTGAGGTAGATGGCGGCGTCGGAGTTCTTGGCGAACGGGTCGTCGTCCGGGGCGGGACCGAGCACGAACGCGTGCCTGATCGCGAGCGGTGAGCTGTCGCCGACATCCGGGTAGTTCGCGCCGTCACGCGGCTTCATCGATGTGCTGGTGTACGGGTGGAAGCCCGCACCACACCCGGAGACGGCCAGGGCCGCGGCGGATGCTGCGAGGGCTACGCGCAGGACTCGGCTTCGGCTCACGCCGAGAGCGTATCGTTCGCGGCCCGGCGACCCGGCAGGGAGGCCGGCGTATCGGGCGACCTCGCAGGCTACGGTGACCTCGTGACCGTCGGTGTGGGACCCCATCCGCGGCCCTGGCCGGACGACCCGCGCTACGACCCCGTGTTGCTGGCCGAGGGCGACAGCCGCAACGTCGCCGACGAGTACAGGTACTGGCGCAACGAGGCGATCGTGGCCGACCTCGACACCCGTCGCCACCCGTTCCACGTCGCGATCGAGAACTGGTCGCACGACTTCAATATCGGGTCCGTCGTACGTACGGCGAACGCCTTCCTCGCCGCCGAGGTGCACATCGTCGGCCGGCGCCGGTGGAACCGGCGGGGTGCCATGGTCACCGATCGCTACCAGCACGTACGCCACCACGAGTCGGTGGCTGAGCTGGTGCGGTGGGCGGCCGCGGCCGAGCTGCCGCTCGTCGGGATCGACAACCTGCCAGGCGCGGTGCCGCTCGAGACCTACGACCTGCCGGCGGCGTGCGTGCTGGTCTTCGGCCAGGAGGGTCCCGGGCTCTCCGAGCCGGTACGCGAGGCGAGCCACGCGGTGCTGTCGATCGCGCAGTTCGGTTCCACCAGGTCGATCAACGCGGGCGCGGCCGCGGCGATCGCCATGCACGCCTGGGTGCGCAGGCACGTCCACAAGCAACGGCCGCGCTGACCGTCAGCCGAGCCGCTCCAGCCGCCGCTCTGGCACCGGCTTGCCGTCCTCGAGATGGCGCACCACGTCGGCGACCTTGCCGGCGTCGTCCACGAGTACGGCGGACAGCCCCGCCGGCCGGTACGTCTCGGCCAGCGGTCGTGCCGCGTCGTCGACCACGTGCGGGTAGGCGCCGTTGCGTGCGGCGAGCGCCGCGACGTCGTCGTGCGTGCCACTGAGGTACACGGCCACGCCCGCGCCGCGCGCCGTGGAGGTCAGCCGGCTCACGCTCGCGCCGCACCCGCATCTCGCCGGCACTGCGATCACGACGGCGGAACGGATGCTCGCCAGCCGCCTGGTCTCGCCGTCGATCGTGACGGCGGTGTCCGGCAGCGGGGAGCCGACGGCCGCGTCGGTGGCTGCGTTCGGCTGTGCGCTTGTGACCTTCGCGTCGTTCACCGGCCGCGGGCCGAGCAGGCTCATCATGCTGCCGAAGGCCGCGGTCACCAGCAGCGTGATCGCGATGAGCGGGGCGAGCACGCCGTACGGCCCGAACCGCCGGTAGCCGGGGACGTACCTGCCGAGCAGCTCCTGCCGGCGGCGCTGCCGTTGTTCCCTGCGGTACGCCTGCACCTCGCGGTCGAGCTCGCGGATGTCGTCGGGGATCTCGACGTCGACATCGGGCAGCCCGTCATCGTTCCAGTCGGGGCCACGTCCGAGATCGTTGCCGGTCGCCACATCCCCAGTATGCGCCCGTCCCCGGCGCGGTGCACAGGGCACCGGTACGGTCCAATAACCGCGCGTGTGCCATGTTCCGCCGCGTTTGTCAAGCCGACAAACGCGTTCTGACCTGCGGAAACACAACCAAGTCGCAACTGCCGACGTGGTAGGATTGTCTTCGGCGGAAGGGGAACTTCACACATGACGTTCAAGGTTGGCGATACCGTCGTCTACCCCCACCATGGGGCTGCCCTCATCGAATCCATCGAGCACCGCGTCGTCGGCGGGGAGCAGAAGGACTATCTCGTCCTCAAGATCACGCAGGGCGACCTGACGGTCATGGTCCCTGCGGACAACGCGGAGATCGTCGGCGTACGCGATGTCGTCGGTCGCGATGGGCTGGAGCGCGTCTTCGACGTACTGCGCGCACCGCACACCGAAGAACCCACCAACTGGTCCCGCAGATACAAGGCCAACCTGGAGAAGTTGGCTTCCGGTGACGTCAACAAGGTTGCCGAGGTGGTCCGCGACCTCTGGCGCAGGGACAGGGAGCGCGGTCTCTCCGCGGGCGAGAAGCGCATGCTCGCCAAGGCGAGGCAGATCCTGGTCAGTGAGCTGGCGTTGGCCGAGAACACCAACGAGGACAAGGCCGAGGCGCTGCTCGACGAAGTACTCGCTTCCTAGTCACCGGTCCGCCGCATGGGTGCGGTATGAAGTGGTCGTGAGCTTTCGTCCTTTCGCGCTCGGTGCGCAGTCATGACGGTCGCGGCCATCGTCCCCGCCGCAGGGCGGGGAGAACGGATGGGCCCTGGCGGGCCCAAGGCGCTGCGGCCAATCGCCGGTACCCCGATGTTGGTGTACGCGGTGCGGTCGTTGGCGTCGGCCCGGTCGGTCGACCTGGTGCTCGTCGCGGCGCCACCGGACGACGTGCATGCGGTGTCCGCGCTGCTCGTCGACCACGAGCTGGCCGCCGAGGTGGACGTCATCGCCGGCGGCACCACCAGGCAGGAGTCGGTACGGCTGGCGCTCGCCAGCCTGCCGGCGGACGCCGACATCGTGCTGGTGCACGACGCGGCCAGGCCGCTGGCCCCCGCCGAGCTGGCCGACGACGTGGTGCGGGCGATCCGCGGCGGTGCCGAAGCGGTCGTCCCCGGGGCGCCGGTCGCGGACACCATCAAGCACATCGACGTGGCCGGCCAGGTGGTACGCACCATCGACCGCGGCATGCTGCGCGCTGCGCAGACGCCGCAGGGGTTCAGGCGCGACGTCCTGACGCTGGCCCACGACGCGGCCAGCGCCTCGACCGCGCAGGCCACCGACGACGCCGGCCTGGTGGAGCTTTCCGGCCACCCGGTGGTCGTCATCCCAGGGGCGGAGGAGGCGTTCAAGGTCACCCGGCCGCTCGACCTGGTGGTGGCGGAGGCCGTACTGGCCAGCCAGCGGAGCACTCATGGCAGGTGACCGCGCAGCCTGGCCGGCGCCGCGCGTCGGGCTCGGCGTGGACGTCCACCCGCTCGTGCCGGGCAAGCCGCTGTGGCTGGCCGGCCTGCGCTGGCCGGACGAGCCGCGCGGCCTGGCCGGTCACTCCGACGGCGACATCGTCGCCCACGCCGGCTGCGACGCATTGTTGTCCGCCGCCGGCCTCGGCGACCTCGGCAGCCAGTACGGCACGTCGGACCCGCGCTGGAGCAGCGCCGCGGGTGTGGACTTCCTGACCGAGACCGCGAGCCGGGTGCGCGCGGCGGGCTTCGAGGTCGGGAACGTCGTCGTCCAGCTGGTCGGGGAACGACCCAAGCTCGGCCCGCGGCGGGCGGCGGCCGAGGAGACGCTGAGTGCGGCGATCGGCGCGCCGTTCTCGGTCGGCGCGAGCACGACGGAAGGGCTCGGCCTGACCGGCCGCGGCGAAGGGCTCGCGGCGATCGCGACGGCCCTGATCTGGCCGCTCGGCTAGGCGAGCGGCTGCCACCACCCGTGACGGCCTGTGCGGTGCGCCAGCAGCCGACCCAGCGCCGTCGACTTGCTGGCAGACTGGCAGCACGGCCAAGCAACCGATCGCCGTCGGCGGCCGTCGTAGCCGCCGTCCGGTGCCGATACGTGAAAGAAGCCCATGCCCCCCGACGCCGACTCCCCGCTCGTCGCGAGCCTGCGTGCCGCCGTCGCGGCTCAGCCCGATGACGTGCCGCTGCGCGTGCACCTCGCCGAGATGCTGCTCGCCGCGGGAGATCAGCAGGGCGCGGTCGAGCACGCCGCCGCCGCGTTGCAGCGCGAACCGGACTCCGCGCCGGCCCGTACGGTGATGGCCCAGGCGATGGGCACCGCGGCCGCGCAGCCGGCCGATCCGGCGCCGGAACAGCCCGCCGACACCGGCGAGCAGCCCGCGGCCGCCGGCGACGATGTCGACTGGACCAGGCTCGAGGAAGAGTTCCGAGGTGTCGTCGAGCCGATGTTCGTGGACGAGGACGGCGACGCCGACCCCGGTGCCTCGGCGTTCGACGTGGAGGAAGCCGGCGTGCGGCTCGCGGACGTCGGCGGGCTGCAGGACGTGAAGGACCGCCTCGAGGTCGCGTTCCTCGCGCCGATGCGCAACCCCGAGCTGCGCAAGCTCTACGGCAAGCAGCTGCGTGGTGGGCTGCTGCTCTACGGCCCGCCCGGCTGCGGCAAGACCTTCCTGGCCAGGGCGGTCGCCGGTGAGATGGGTGCCCAGTTCATCTCCGTCTCGCTGAACGACGTGCTCGAGATGTGGATCGGGTCGAGCGAGAAGAACCTGCACGAGCTGTTCGAGACCGCGCGCGGCAACACCCCGTGCGTGATCTTCCTCGACGAGCTCGACGCGCTCGGCCAGAAACGCAGCCACACCCGCAACTCCGGGCTACGCACCACCGTCAACCAGCTGCTCACCGAGCTGGACGGCGTCGCGAACAACAACGAAGGGGTGTTCGTGCTCGGCGCGACCAACGCGCCGTGGGACGTGGACCCTGCACTGCGCCGGCCGGGCCGGTTCGACCGCGTCGTGCTCGTGCTGCCGCCGGACGAGGAAGCCCGGATGGCGATCGTGAAGTACCACCTGCGCGGGCGGCCGATCGCCGGCGTCGACACCCGCAAGATCGCGAGGTCCACCGACGGCTACTCCGGCGCCGACATCGCGCATCTGTGCGACACGGCCGCGGAGAAGGCCATGCTCGACGCCGTACGAACCGGCGATAGCCGGATGATCGAGATGCGCGACTTCGCTGCCGCGCTACGCGAGGTGCGGCCGTCGATCGGTCCCTGGCTGGACGTCGCGAAGAACGTGGCCATGTTCGCCAACGAGGGCGGTGCCTACGACGACCTGCTCAGGTACCTGAAGAAGCGGAAACTGGTGTGACGGTCTCACCGCCCGGCGTCGACCCGGCAGCTGAACGTGCGCGGGTACTGATCGACGCCGGCCGGCTGGAGGAAGCGAAGGGCGTGCTCCAGACCGCGCTGGCCCAGGAGCCGGACGACGGCGGCAAGTGGTGCCTGTTCGCGCTGTGCATGGTGCGGCTGGACCAGTACGACGAGGCGCTGGAGGCCGCCGGCCGCGCGGCTGCGCTCGAACCGGCCGAGGAGTGGCCGCACCGGCTCGCGAGCATCGCATTGTGCGGCAAGAAGGACTACCCGCGCGCCGTCACGGCCGCCAGGGAGTCGGTCCGCAGGGAGTCTGACCTCTGGCAGACGCATGCGCAGCTGGCCCTCGCGCTGCACGAGCTGCGCGACCGGTCGTCGCTGGACGAGGCGTGGCAGGCCGCGTCGTACGCCGTGTCGCTGGCGCCTGAGGAGGCCGAGACGCACTTCGTGATGGGTGTGATCGCCCAGGAGCGGCGGCAGCACGACGTCGCCGAGCAGGCCTACGAGAAGGTGCTGGCACTCGACCCGGGCCACGCGGCCGCCATGAATAACCTCGGCCTGGTGCAGCTGCGGCGCGGGAAGATCCACGCGGCGGCGGAGGGCTTCACGTCGTCGTTGCGCAGCGACCCGCGGCTGGAGGTCGCGCGGTCGAACGTGGAGTCTGTCGGCTGGCGGCTGATGACGTTCGGCTACTACATCGCGTTCGCCGGGTTCTGGATCCTGCGGCTGCTGCTCGGCGGTGAGACCGAGGAGGGCATGCCGTTCGTGTTCCGCGCGGGCTTCGGTGTCGTACTGCTCGCGGTCTGGACGGTGCTCGGCGTGCGGATGGTCGGCCGGCTGCCCACGGCCGCGCGACAGTACCTGTTCGGCATGCCGCGGCGCAGCCTCGGCTTCGGCGTCATGACGTTCGGCATCGCCGGCTGCGTACTAGGCTCCATGTTCGCGGCGTTCACCCCGCCGGCGCTGGCCTTCTACGGGCTGGTGGTGGCCGGCTGCGCGATCTTCCTCAGCTTCGTCACATCGTGGGTCGTCACCGTCGGTGCCTGGCGCCGACGGAAGAAGGAAGCCAGCTAGATGGTTGATTCCTTGGTCAGTGGTCGTAGGCGGTTAGTGATCGTTTGCTGGTGACGCCGGTGGTCCAGTTGGTCCAGATGCCGGAGGTGAGGGCGAGGAGTCGCTGGGCGATGCGGGTGAAGACTCCGGTGGGTG